>CAMCXJ010000023.1 GCA_945883455.1 Prosthecobacter debontii | reverse complement strand
CGCGCTGGATTCGAAACCGGCGTGGAGTTCGTAGTTGCCGTGGAAGGGGACATCGATGAAAGCGTCCACGACCACATGATGCGGGCCGTCGATGGAGGGCAGCGTCGCGGAGGTGTCACCGATGGCGACGCTTCCTTTTTTCGCGGGCTTCAACTTCGAGTAATCCACCTTCGGATCGAAGGCACCGGCGAAGACCGAGGCGGTGGCTTCATGCACGCCGAATTTCAGCAAGGCGGAGCTTGCGACAGGCAGCGAGGCGTTCCGTGCGGTGGGATCGGCGGAGAGGAAAATTTTCGAGTATTGCGGGGCGCCGGGCTTCACCGCGCCGAAGCCGAGCGAGTTCGATTGACCGGACTGGATGTAGATCTTCACAGGCTTGTCGGTGGCAGGCGGCTTCGCACCGGCAGGTGGGAGATCGACGGTGATCACCTCTGCGGCGGCGGACAGAGCCGAAAGGGCGACGAGAAAGATCAGGGCGAGACTTGTGCGGGGAGTTATCTTCATAAAGGGTTTCGGATGGATAGGAGAGCAATTACGTTACAGATCTTCCCATACGCAACGCTTTGTCGCAATCACGCGGATTTATTTCGCGAAAACAGGTTTTTCACATCCTCAAGGATTAGGTAAATCCCGGGAACGAGGAAAAGCGTGATGATCGTTGCGAAGAGGATGCCGAAGGCGAGGGAAACGGCCATGGGGATGAGGAAGCGCGCCTGCACATCCGTTTCCAGAACCATCGGCATGATACCGACGAAGGTGGTGACCGATGTAAGCATGATGGCGCGGAAACGGCGGCCGCCGGCGGCGAGCGCGGCGTCGTGGAGGCTGCCGGATTCGTCGCGGTGGCGGTTCACGTAATCGACCATGACCAGCGAATCGTTGACGACCACTCCGGCGAGAGCGACCAACCCGCACATCGACATGATGCTGAGGTTCAGGCCGAGGAGGGCGTGCCCCCAGATCGCGCCGACGAGGCCGAAGGGGATCACCGACATGATGATGATGGGCTGGGCGTAGGAACGCAGGGGGATGGCGATCATCACATACATCGCGATCAGCGCGCCGAGGAAACCGATGCCGATTTCCCGCACGCTGTCGTTCTGGTCCTTCTGCTCGCCCTCGAAGCCGAAGCGCACGCCGGGGAATTTCCGCGGGATTTCAGCGAGCGTTTTTTCCGTGTAGGCGGCGACGACCTCGTTCGCGTTCACGCCCGGCTCGACATCGGCGGTGACCTTGATCGAGCGCTCGCGGTCGGTGCGCTCGATCACGGCGGGGCCGCGGCCGGGTATCAGCTCGATGACCTGGAGCACCGGCACCTCGTCGCCCTGCGGGGTACGGATCTTCATTTCCTCAAGGCTGGCGAGGGTGCGGCGGTCGTCCTTGGGGAAACGAACCATGACCTTTACCTCGTCGCGCCCGCGCTGGAGGCGCTGTACTTCGTTGCCGTAAAATGCGTCTCGAACCTGCGCGGCGACATCACCGAGGCGCAAGCCCATCGCGCGGCCGGCGGGTGTGAGTTCGCCAAAACGCAGCTCGTCCTTGCCCGCGCGGTTCGAGTCCGCGATGTCGATCACGCCGTCGAAATCCCGCAGCCCGGCCTTCGCGAATTCCGTGGCCGCGATCAGCTGCTCGAGGTCGTTGCCGGTGAGGGTGATGTCGATCGCGTTTCCGGCATTCGCGGTCTCCGCCTGCACGCTGAGCGAAACGACGCCGGGAAGCACGCCGATCATGCGCCGCCATTCTGTGACGATTTCCTCGGAGCCGACCGTGCGGTTTCCGGAGGGTGTGAGTTCGAGGGTCACCTCACCAATGTGCGTCTGCTGCGGCGGGCCGCCGATAGCAATGCCGGATTTGAAAGGTTGTGTGCCGGCGCTGGTGAGGACGTGGGTCAGGATATTGCTGCCGTCCTTCGTCGGGTATCTTTCCGAAAGTCGCATGGCCGCGGCCTCGATGCGTTTCATGGTGGCTTCGGTTTCCGAGAAAGGCACGCCCTGCGCGAGCTCTACCTTGGCGCTGAGGATGTCGCCTTCCACATCGGGGAAAAACCGGAACTGGATCAGCCCGGTGCCGACGACGGTGAGCGTGAGCACGAGCACGGAAATGAACGCGGCGGCGGTCACGTAGCGCCACCTCAGCGTGACACCGAGCGCGGGCTGATAGACCTTTTCCACGAAGACTTCCAAGCTATCCGCGATCCGGCGCTGGAGGCGGAAAAGGGCGTTCACCTTTTTCGTGCGGTCGGTGGGCGCGAGCAGGGCGAGGTGGGAGGGCAGGACGAATTTCGACTGGAGCAGGGAAAACGCCAGGGTCGGGATCACGACGAGCGGGATGTTCGGCCAGATCTTTCCGCTGACCCCGCTGAGGCCGAGCATGGGGGTGAAGGCGACCATCGTGGTGAGCACACCGAAGACCACCACGGTGCCGACCTCGCTGGTGCCTTTCCACGCCGCGACGCTGGGATGCTCGCCCCTTTGGATGCGCTCATAGACATTTTCCCCGGTCACGATCGCATCGTCCACCACAATGCCGAGCACGAGGATGAAGGCGAAAAGGGAGATCATGTTGATCGAGATGCCTAGGAGGGGCATCATCCAGATCCCGCCCGCGAAGGAGAGAGGAATGCCAAGGGCGACGAGCAGCGCGAGCGAGGGGCGGAGGAAAAGCGTGAGCACGCCGAGCACGAGGATCAGTCCCGTGATGGCGTTGCGCTTCAGCAGGTCGAGGCGGTTCTGGAGATAGACGCTCTGGTCGTTCCAGACGGAAAGCTCGACGCCCTCCGGAAGGGCGTTTTTCGAGTCCTCGAGATACCTCCGCACCAGTCCCGCCAGCGCGAGGGTGTCCTCATTGCCGACGCGGAAGACATTGATCACCACCGCCGTTTTCCCGTCGAAACGGCTGCTCAGATCCACGTCCTCGAAGCCGTCGATCAGCTCCGCGACGTCCCCTAACAGGATCTCGCCGCCCTGCGCGTCGGTTCTAACAGGAATGCCCGCCAGCTCGCGCGCCTCGTATTTTTTCCCGAGGGCACGGAGGATCACTTCGCCGCGCTCGGTGCGCACAGAACCGCCGGGTAAGTCCAGCGTGCTGCTCCTAACGGCGGCGGCGATGTCGGAAAGTTTCAGCCCCAGCTTGCGGAGCTTTTCTTCGGAGACCTCGATGGAAATCTCGTATGGCCGCGTGCCCGCGATCTCCACCTGGCTGATGCTCGGGGCGCCGGCGAATGTCCTCGCGAAAAAGGCTCCGAGACCAGCAGCGGGCGGCGGATTGTAAACCAGCAGATCATCGCGGACGCGCTCGGCGAGCTTGCGGAGCGTGGTCTCATCAGTTTCGGCCGTGAGAGTCACGCTCATCACCGGGTTCTTGATCAGGATCTCCTCGACGACGGGTTCCTCCGCCTCTTCGGGAAAATTGTCGATGGCATCCACGCGGGATTTCACATCGCCCATCACGTTGCGGACATTGTAGCCGGTCTCCACCTCGACGACCACCGACCCCACGTTCTGCGAGGCGGTGCTGCGGATTTTCTTGATGCCCTGGAGGTCGGCGATGGCCTCCTCCACCGGCACGACAACGCCGCGCTCGGCCTCCTCGGGCGTAGCGTTCGGGAAGGGGATACTGACCGTAATGGCATCGAGCGCTAGATCGGGGAAGATCTCCTTCTTCAGCTTGAACCACGTCGCGAAGCCCGCGATCAGGACGATCAACATCAGGAAATTTCCCGCCACATGGTTGCGGCTGAACCATTTGACGGCATTCATTCGTCCTCCTTCTCGGCATCGATCTCGACCTCCATGCCGCTCACTGGCGCGGAAAGGCGGGTGAGCACCACGCGGTCGCCCGCCTCAAAGCCGCCACTAACCAGCGCGGTTTCGCGGGTGAGCCTGGGGATCGTGAGGTCGCGGAAGGCGATCTTGTTGTCCGCCATGACCACGATCGCTCGGTTCCCATCCAACAGCGCCCGCCGCGGGATCTCCTTCACATCGTCCAGCGTTTTCCCAGTGATCTCCGCGTTCACGAACAGCCCCACGGGCGGCAGCGGGAAAGCGGATCCCTCCGTGGGCAATACTTTCACCGCGATATGTGCGGAGAGGGTTTCCCGCGAAATCTCGGGATCGACCCGTGCCATCTCTGCTTTCCAAATGTATCCCTCCGCACCGATTTTGCCTTTCAGAACGACCTCTGCCGTGACCGCGCCCGCCGCATTGCGGGTGAGGAAACCGAAGTCCTCCAAGCTCAGCGGAAGCCGCACCTCGAGATCGCTGCTGGCGTAGAGTTCCGCGACCATTGTGCCGGGAGCCACCACCGCGCCGACCTCGGCATTAGCGGAACGCAGGCCGGCAGCGAAGGGAGCTAAGATTACCGTGCGCTCCACATCGCGACGTGCTTTCGCTGCCGCCTCGACGGCACTCGCTGCACTCGCCTCCGCGGCCGCCAGGAAAGGCTCGCGCAGCACGAGGGGATTGAGCGGTTTGCTACCGCTGCCAAGCTTTGCCCAATCGAGTTTCGCCTGCTCCACCCGCGCTTTTTCCTGCTCCAGCGCCAGCTCCGCTTCCGCCCGCCGCACCTCCGCCGCCGCCAGTGCCGAGCGGAAATCCGCCGCGTCGATCTGCACTAAGCGCTCGCCCTTTTTCACTACGCCACCTCGTTTGAACGAAGGGGAAATCTCCATCACCCGCCCGCCGACCTCCGCCGCGAGCTTCGTTTCCCGCGCACTCTCGACCACACCTTGGGTCAAAATTTTCACTGCATGATCTAAACCCGTCACCTCGACGACATCGACCACCGGGATGATGCGCTGTTTCTCCTCCTCCTTCGCGACGCGCTTGTTCATCACCAGCAGAATGATCCCCAGCACCGTGACAACGATGATGGTCAGAATCAGCACGAACGACGCCACTGCCCTGACTTGGCTTTTCCGATCCGCTTCCGCTCGCTCATTCACGCCGCGAAGCTTCTTTCGGCACCGGGCATTGTCAATAACCCGCTTGTGCGCCTGCGCATCAGACGCCTGGGCGTCCAGGAACCGGCCCGATGGTGCCACCCTCGACGAACTTCGACTCCGTGCCGCCTTTCATGCGATCGTCCTTGCCTTGCGCCACGTTCCTTGCCCAACGCACCACGCGGCGCACCACCGGACGGTAATCCCAGTGGATGTGGGAGGGGATCGGGTCGCTCCACCCGAAGCTCGGATCGCTTTCCGCCACCACCAGCGAGACATCCCGGGGGGCGATGATGCCCCGGTCGGCGAGATGTGAGCGCGCGGCGATGAACAGCTGAGCTTCCTGAAAGATCAATACCGTGGGCGGACTGATGCGGAAGAGTTCGTTCAGTAGGCGACTCAATCCCTCTCTGCTTTCCTCCCAGTCCGGGAGGTTGTAGTCGCCGGTAATGATCCCCGCCGCCTCCAGTTCGTCGATGAATGCCTGCTCCGGGCGCGACAATTTCGGCTTGCGGCGTTCCTCGCGGGTCAGCATCACGATTCGTTTGTGTCCTAGATCAACCAAGCGACGCACGGCCTCGGTTTGGCCGGGAATCATGATTGGATACGCCGCTGCAATCGTCAGCCCGTAATGCCTGCCATACATCGCGATCGCTGGGGTTGGCTGCCCCGCAAACCATTCGAGGACTTCCCGCGATGCGGCGCTCACGACCCAGGCATCCGCCGGGTTCTGTTTCACATACCAGGTCACCCTTTCCACATCCATGCCGAGATCCTTGAGCGATTTCGCCGAAAACTCGGCTCCGAACCCCGCCTCCAACAGCTGGGTCAACAGGCTTGAGTTGTCGATGTCCCCACGGGCTTGTTTCTCGTAGAGCAAAATCCTCACCCGGATCTTCCGGGTTGTCTCGGTTCCCCCGTTCTTCACGATCCGCCGCCGCTTGCCTTGCCCTTGTGAAACCAGCACACCCTCCTCCTCCAGCTGCGCCAGCGCCGCCCTCACAGTGTCCCGTCCCACCTGGAGGTTCGTGACCAGCCAGGTCTCGCCCGGCATCTTCTCCGTCCACCTGCCAGCCCGGATCTCCTCCTTGAGATGTTCCGCAAGCTGACCGGACGCGGAACGGATGCGCAGACCTTTCATACAGGAAACATGGGTGGAACCGGATTGGTTGGCAATGTGGAATAATTTTGCGTGCCGGGACTTTGTGATTACAGGGTATTTCAAATGAAAACGCTTAACAAAACGGTTCCGCACAATCAGGCCGACCGGAACTTGTTGCCGGGTTCCAATCCGCGTGGAGACCGCAAGCGGCACGGGTTCGCATTGGTCGCAACCCTTTCCCTGATGATCCTGCTGGTCGTTCTGGCTGTGGGATTGCTCAGCCTCTCGGCGGTCACGCTCCGCAACTCCGGCCACACGAACGCCCAGGCGGAAGCCCGCGCCAACGCCCGCCTGGCGCTGATGATCGCCATCGGCGAGTTGCAGAAACAGTTGGGCCCGGATCAGCGCATATCGGCCAACGGGGCGATCCTTTCCGATTCCACAGTCAGGCACCCGATGTGGACGGGTGCCTGGGACTCATGGATTGCCGGCCCGCTTGCGAATGCGCCAACCAACCCCGCCTATCCCTCTTCCGAAAGCCATCATCAGACGATTGGCAGCCAACCCGACGCATCCATGCGGCCGGACTATGCGAACAAATCCAAACATTTCCGCCGATGGCTGCTTTCACTCGATGAGACGGAAGCGGGCAAGCCGGATAGCGCCCTCTCCCTTGTCCTGGAAGGTGTGCCCAGTCCCTCCGTGTCTGATAATGCCATACGCCTGGTGGGCAAGGGATCGCTGGGTGATGAAGCGCCTTCCACCGGTTTCGTGAGCGCCCGGCTGATGGAAGTCGCAGCGACCTCCACAAGCGGAGGCCGGGGACGCTACGGCTGGTGGGTGGGTGATGAAAGCCAGAAGGCGCATGTGATGGCGGATTCCTACGCAACCACGCCTCCTGCCAATGCCGCGGAAAAGATTTTCAGGGGGCAGTCGCCCGGATCCTCCGGCACCACAATCATCAAGAATCTGGAGGGAATCACCCCCGCCCAGGATGCCAAACTCAAAGGCTTGCCCACACTGAAGACCTTGGATGCGGTGGTCTATGATCCAGCCGATAAACCTGCGAAAAAGCCTGCCAAGCTTAATTTCCATGCCGTAAGCCCGTTCTCGCAATCCGTTCTCTCCGATGTCCGCGAGGGTGGGCTGAAACGTGATCTCTCGGTGATTTTAGAACAGCCGGTCGACCTCGCCAACCAAGGCCCCGAATACATGCTTTATGAATTTGATGATCCTCGCTTCACGAATCGTACGCATTCAAGGGTTCCGATCCAAGACTTAGCCGCCTACTACCAACTTTACGATCACCAGGCTACATTCAGCAACGGCAGGCGTGAAGGCGTACATTTCACCGCCTCGAATATCCAGCAGAGTGTGCCGGATTATGATGGAGGGAACAAAAACAAACCAAGGGCCTTACGGGAATACACTACACTTTACCGCCAACCTGTCATGACGAAGGTCCAGTATCTTATCGTGGTTTCGTCGGCTCTCATCACCGCTACGGATAGGAAGGTGGTGACGGATCTGATCGCCCGCAACGATTTCAGAAATTATGTTCCCAACGAACCCATAAGAGACACCGACACCCATAAACTCAGGGTTGGACTCATGCCGGTGGTGACCATGTGGAACCCGACGAACCTGCCCCTCGTGATGGATAAGGAGCAAATTTTGGAATTTTCGAAACCGACTCCGGTCATCTTCAAATGGGCCAAACACACGGGAGGAGGCGCTCCGGTCGAATCCGAATGGTTCAACCTCAGTCACCTTACCAAGCCGCACGGCAACCAATCCGCCATTGGAAATGGGTTCTGCTTCTTCAGGCTGAGCTTGGGAGGCACTGGTCCCAATTCCGTCACCTTCGCGCCAGGTGAGGTCAAGATATTCTCCGCAGATCCCTCGAATGGTGCCATGCTGGACGCTGATGGAAGAACAGCAAGTTTCACCACGGAAGGAGGAGTGAACCGCACCATCAACAACTTTGATCCATTCGCCTTTTTTCGCATGCCGAATTCGGCACCTGCCATTCGAACCTCAGCGCCCCATTTCTACAACGCCTATTTACCGGGAGGGGAAGGCTCTCACATGGTATTCAATGCCAGTGACAGCATCTCGTTATTGGTCGCAAACGACACTGCGAGTAAAACCAATTGGGCGGACAGCAGAACAGTGTCTAACGCTTTCGCTATCCCTGGTGCAGCGTTTGCTTTCTCCCTGCTTGACCCGGGCTACCGGGCGAGATGGCAAGATGGGATTGATCACATCAGGCACTATTCCATGATCAGCCGACACGGCACCAATGCTGCAAACCGTCAGGCACTGTGGGAATTTAGCAACCAACTGATGACACCAGCCTTCCCCGGCGGAAAAGCTCCCATTCCCTTCGATGGCTCTTCTGATGCAATCAGTGGCGAGGATCTGATTAGCGCGGGGAACGATGATGAGGCGATTGGGTTGCTGGAATTCTCAATGAGCCTGGGCTGTGAAATTGGCACCGGTGCCGCAGGCGGCTTCGGTGGTGGTCGGCGTCTTGCGAGTCGCCCTTTCCTGCATAGCCCATCCGGCGCCCCGCCATTCATCGATCAATCGGATCTGGCATCTCTCTACAATGCCGGATGGGACTGGCAGATTGGAAAAGTGAACAATATCGAAGACTCGATCGTGCGAGGGAAGCCGAATAGCGGAAACGGCTACTACGGCGGCGGCTACACCATAGAATCCGGCACAACGCATCTTATCCAACGCGAGATACCGGTTCTCCCCCCGATTTCCATCGCATCCCTCAGTCATGCACAACTCGGAGGCTTTAGCTTGGGCAATTTTTTCATGATAGGCGATGATCCGCTGAACGACATGCTCTGGCACAAAACCGCTCGGTACAACAACCCGGAAGGCACCGATTATCAAAAGACCACGGCGACCGGACAGGGAGGGCTGGGTCCGCATGTCATGCAGGCGATTGGTAACTCTTACGCCCATCCCAACATTCCGGCACAGAAGTCATTCACGACTAAGACGCGCCACTTTGATGCGGACGTGGGTGCAGTGGGTAACGTGCCGTTTGTCGATCATTCCTACCTCGCCAACAAGGCCTTGTGGGATGAATACTTCTTTTCCTCCATGTCTCCGCAACCTTCCAAGGTGGAGCTTTTCGGGGGCACATCACGCACCGCCAAACAACTGGCCGATGAGTTCTTTACGGAAGGTGGCTACACCCTGCTTCCCAACCGACGCATGCTTCCTTACAAGGGCAATCTGGATCAAACCAAGCTCGACAAGCTCTATGCTGAGGACAACCTGTTCACGAACGGGCGCGCCGACAAGATCGCCTCCCACCTCATAGTCGATGGTGCGTTCAATGTGAACTCCACATCCGTCGATGCATGGAGGGTCTTTTTCTCCAGTCTGCGGGGGAAACCGGTCGCGTACCTGGAATTCGGCAAAATCCCGCTCGAATCCGTTTCGACGGACAAGACGGTCGTGAATGCTGTCACACTGCCGAACTCCAAGCCCGTAACGACCGGCGCGATCACATCGCCGAATAGCCCGAAGGAGCAATGGACAGCAGGACGCGAATTGACAGACAAGGAGATCGGGGAATTGGCCGTGGCCATGGTCAAGCAGGTCAAACTCCGCGGGCCGTTCCTTTCGATGTCGGAATTCATCAATCGCAGGCTGGACGTTGCCAACACCAAAGGCATGGCCCTGAAAGGTGCCCTGCAAGCGGCGTTGGATGACCCGGATGTTTCGATCAACGCCCCCTTCCGGAAACCCGGGCGTATGCTTGATCCTGAAACGGCCGGGATCGGGTTCGCTTTCCCGGATGCAGCCAAAGGCCCCATCGCCTACGGCAGCCAGACTTATGTGGATCAGGCGGACATCCTCCGCGGTCTGGCCGAGCAACTGACTCCGCGCGGCGACACCTTTGTGATCCGGACTTATGGCGACTCCATCGACGCGCAGGGCAACGTGATGGCTCGAGCCTGGTGCGAGGCGGTCGTGCAAAGGGTGCCCGATTACGTGGACAATCTGGATGAGAACCACATCCGCAACGCCTCCCTTGCATCGGAAGCGAACCGCAAGTTTGGACGGACGTTCAACATCGTTTCTTTCCGCTGGCTTAACTCAGATGAAATTTAGCATGACCATCGGCCCATATCATCCACGCATCTCCATCATCTGCCGAATATTTCTTGCGGTCGGCGGCATCCATTTCATGTCGCTGGCTTGCCCAGGCCAGGAAAATGGTATTTCATTGCAGTTTGTCGCATTCCCGAAAATAGCCGATGCGGAGCCAGTTGAGTTGCTGTTGGGTGATGGAAAAACGATGAAAGTCGAACTGCCAACGAACAGGCTCTCACCCATCTATAAAGTCGAACCAATGGCACATTGGGCGCTTGGAAAGGCATCCAAGGATGACAAGGGCGAATTCGCATTCAACACTTACGGCAAAGCTCCATCCATCGCTTCCACCAACCAATTGATCTTGGTCATCCGCTCAGGCCCGAACGAATCCGATGGCTTCGAACTGATTCCTATGGACAATGGCACCGTCAATTTCGGCGGCGGTAAATTTTTCTTCATGAACGCCGCCAGAGTGAATGTTGCAGTGGAGATCGGGGACGTGAAACTCAAGCTGGAACCTCGCCAACACAAGATGGTGCAACCGAATCCGTCGAAAAGTGAGGGCAAGAGGGAATACCTATACGTTTACTTGCACTTCCGCAAAGGAACAGAAGCCGTGCCGTTTTACGACTCGACGTGGCGTTATAACGAAAATGTGCGCTCCATGGTATTCTTATATCATGATCCGCACTCCGGCCAGCTCCGCACCCACACCATCCGGGACTACCTGCCTTAGATACCTCCGTCGAATTTGGCGCGCACGGCTAAGGAATTTGTGGCCGGAGAGATTTGAACCACGGAACGCACAGAATGCACGGAGAGGGTGTTGCCGCACTTTCCAAACACCAATTCCTCTTCATTCCGTGTACTCCGTGCTCTCTGTGGTAAAAAAATGAGAACCACGGGAGGCACGGAATGCACGGATGGGGTGTGCTGGATCTCCTCCTTGGGATGCACCGCGAGCTACCCGAACGCGGAACGGATTCGCAGGTTTTTTCATGGGCGGCAAAACATGGGTGGAATCGGATCAGTTACTTAGAAAGAAAAAAATTTCCATGAGGGGGGAAATGATGAACAAGGGGTGCTGGGTGCGGAAATCTGTGACCTACCCAACTGCAAATTACCAATCCGACACAACGTCATGAAACCGAAAAAACAAAATCCACTCATCCTCCCCGCCCTTCTTCTTTCGGCCGGCATGTCACACGCAGCAGTCATCGCCTATGTCGGCCTCCTGATGATTGCCATACTACTACTGTTAAATCCCGAACATCCCCCAGTATGAAGCCGAAATTCCGCCACCTCCGCTCCCTCGCCATCGCCTCCAGTGTGATGCTTTGCGTCTCTTCCGCTTCTGCCCAAACCGATTACTTCTGGGATCAGAACGGTGCAACAGCTGGCACAGGTGGCACAGGAGCTTGGAACACAAGTGACAACTTCTGGCGCAGCGTTTCGGCTACCGGAACCTTGGGCCCTTGGGTCAACGCCGGAGCGGCTCCCTTCAACACCGCCACTTTCGGCGGCACCGCAGGCACGGTCACCCTCGGAACCGGCATCACCGCAGGCGGTCTTACCTTCACTACCGGCGGTTACACGATCACCGGCAATACCCTCACGCTCGCCGGGACATCCGCTCCCATCATCAACGCCACCACCGGCACAACCACCATCACCAGTATTATCGCTGGAACTGATGGATTTCAAAAGAGCGGTGGAGGCACGCTTGTTCTCAATACCGCCAGTACTTTTAGTGGCGGTGTCAACATTGCGGCGGGCACGATACAGATGAGTACTGCTACCAATAGCGCCAGCCTGTTTGGGGTCTCTGGAAATACGATTACCTTTTCCGGTAATTCAACGATTCAAACCGTAGCAGACGGCACATACAGTTTCGGCCAAAATATTACCATAAATAACGGGGTTACCGGCACGCTGCGGGGAGCTTTCGGTGAGTCCATGGTTGGCAGTGGGGTAGTTGCTGGCTCCGGCACCTTGCAAGTGCAAGGAGATTCCAACGGTTTTGGTGTTACGCTCAACAACGCTAACAACACCTTCACGGGGGCGATTACAGTCGTTGCAAATGCAACGACATCACTCTCTATGGCCAGCCTCGGCAGCTCAGCCAACGCCATCACGCTGAGTAACGCCGGCCATGTTGGAGTTTTCACCTACACAGGAAGCGCCGCAGTCAACCGCGGTTTTGTCATGGGCGGCACGACAGGGGGCAGCACCATCAATGCCTCGGGTGCCGGGGCGCTCACACTTACAAGCTTTTCGGCTCCCAACAACGGAGCCAAAACCTTGACCCTTGGTGGAACCAGCACAGCCATCAACACATTCCAAGGAAACATCGTCAACTCGGCATCTGGAAACACCGCTCTCACCAAAGCAGATGGTGGCATTTGGGCACTTCGGGGCACCAACACCTACAGCGGCGACACCAATCTCGCGGCCTCCGGCACCACGGGTGTTCTGATTTTCCAAGGCAGCCAGTCGCTCTCGCCCAACACCACGCTCAAATTCGCCCAAAATTCCTCGGCCGTCCAATCGGCGCGTTTCCTCGACGATGGCGCGGGCACCATCAACTTCAACCGTCCGATCGAATTCGGCGGCAGCAACAGCAGCCAGGTTCTCAATCTCTTCGTCGGCAACAACAACACCGCCAACCTGGGCAGCAGTTCCGGCACCACTACCGGCAGCACCATCCAGGTCGGGAACATCACCCACACCTCCCTTGCCGGGGATACCGGTAGCTGGACCCTCAACGCGACCGGTGCGAACGGCTACCGCCTGCAAACCGGCACCCTCACGCTCAACAACCTCACGGCCCGCACGGCAGCGCAGACGACCACCACCATCCTCAACCCGACCAGCGCCAATATGACCGTCGCGGCCATCACCATGGCGACGGGAAACATCACCGCCAACGATGGCATCCCCGTCATCCGGCTCGATGGCACCAGCTCCAATAACATCGTCACCGGCGCGATATCCAATGCCACGGACTTTGCCACCGGGCATGTGTTGAGTTTGGAGAAGCAAAATTCCAGCACGTGGACGCTTCAAGGCACCAACACCTACACCGGCACCAGCGCCATCAGCGGCGGTAAACTGCTCCTCAGCAGCACCGGCTCCCTTCATGCCAGCAGCGCGGTCACTGTTTCCGGTGGTGCCCTCGGCGGCACGGGCACGGTCAACGGCGCCACCACCCTCAGCAGCACCGGCGGCATCGATCTCCGCGACGGTGCGATTGGCACCCTGACCCTCGGCAGCACGCTGGGCATCACCGGTGCGGCGGGTGCGAACAACCTGCGATTTGACATGGGCAATGACACCGGTACCTCGGATTTGCTCAGCGTGGCCGGCGCCACAACGGTCACGAATGCAGGCGCGGCAGTGATCGATCTCAACTGGCTCGGTGGGGCGAGTGGCCGCACTCCGGGAACCTACACCCTCATCGGCGGCGCAGGCGCACTCGATGCCACCAACTTCGCCAAGTTCTCCCTTGGCTTCGGCAAAGCCTTCGGCCAGACCTACACTCTCGTGCATGATTTGGTGAGCGATGGTGGCACTGGCAACCTCCAGGTCACTGCCGCCAACGCGACCGCCCTCACACCTGCCGCATTCTGGGCAGGTACGACCAGTGTCAACTGGAGCGCAGCTGCAAACTGGCGCGATACGCTGGCCGGTGGTGGAGCCGTCGTCGGTGCCCCTGACTTCGCCACCAACGTCACCTTCTCCACGACATCACCAACGCCAGGAAACCTCGCCACCGTGCTGGATACCGGCTTCGACATCAACAGCCTGACTTTCACCAACGCCTCCGGCAACGTAACCATCGCCGGCCCGGGTGCGCTAGTTCTCGAAGCTGCTGCGGTCAATGGCAACACCTTGGGCAATGGCATCAACTCCCTCAAAACCAGCGGCACCAACACCATCAGTGCCAGAGTCGCGCTCGCGTCCAGCCAGACATGGACGGTCGCCAGCGGCGGCACCCTCGCCGTCAGCGGCGTGATCAGCGACTTCGGCTTGGGCTACGGCCTCACCAAGGCCGGCGGCGGCAATCTCACTATTTCGGCCAACCCGACTTACACCGGTGCCACCACGTACGGCGGCGGCGGCACGCTGGACGTAAGCGGGATATCAGGAAATCCCCTCAGCAACACGTCCGGCCTCACGTTCAACAGCGGTTCCTCCAACTTCACTTATGCGGCGGCCAACATCAGCCTCCCGTCAACGACCATCAGTCCTGGGGCAACTGCGAACTTCAGAAACGTTGCTAGTGGCGGTATCTTCACTTTTACGATTCCATCCCTCTCGGGCAGTGGAACATTCAGTGGCGACAATCCAGGTGGCACCGGACAGAATAAAATCATCGCCTTCAGCGACCTCTCGAACTTTACCGGCGTGCTGCAGATGAGCACGTCCGGTTCATCATTTATCTATCAGTTGTCCAACCTGAATGACACGGTCGCCAACAACATCCGCTTTGCCGGCAACGCTCAGGCTTTAGCCAATCCAGACAGACTCCGGTACGTTGGCAGCGCGGGGCTGACGCTGACCAACCGTGCGATCGAATTAGCCAAAGGAGCGAACAGCTTCGTCGCCATCGACAACAACGGCACCAACAACTCTTCCCTCATCATCAACAGCAATTTGGCCGTCACCACCGCGGGAGCCAAGACGCTGATTCTCGGCGGCACCAACACCGGCGGCACCAGCGCCTTCGCCGGCAATATCGTGAACGGCAGCGGCACCATCAGCCTGACCAAGGCCGACGCCAACACCTGGTCGCTCACCAGCGCGAACAACTCCTACACCGGTGGCACCACGATTAGCGCAGGCACTCTGGTGATCGGCGGCGCCGGACGATTGGGTTCTGGCAGTTACGCCGGGGCGATTAGCAATGCTGGAGCCCTCCGATACAGCAGCAGCGCGGACCAGACATTCTCTGGCGTCATAAGCGGAGCCGGGTCGCTCACCAAGGACACCAGCACCACCAGCACCCTGACCCTCAACACCAGCACCAACAGCTATACCGGTGCCACCAACGTCCACGCAGGAACGCTAACATTTGCGGGCAGTTCATCGGGTACGCTCGGTGCCATCACGGTCGGCGGAGCGGGAACCCCGGTGCTGAATATTCAGGCCGGCAGCTATACCCAAGGCGCGGGCGGCTTCTTCGTGGGTGGTGGCGCGGGCGGTGCGGGCATCGTCAACCAGACCGGAGGGACAGTCGCTTGGAACAGCAATAGCCTCCAGCTACTGATCGGCAATGGTGGTTTTGGCGGTACCTATAACCTGAGTGGAGGCTCCCTGACGACTCTCACAGGAACGCCTTCCCGCGGTGTCATGATAGGCACCAATTCGGATAGCACCAACACATTCAATCTCAGCGGCACAGGTGCGCTGACGGTGGCCGGAACCAGCCGCCTCATGATCGGTCGCTCGGACTCGACTCTAATCAATACGACCAATCTCTTCTCGCAGACCGGCGGAACGGCGACGATATCCGATATGACAATGGGCGGGACGAGCGGTGGAGCAGGCTCTGGCAACAGCGCCACGATGACCCTCACCGGCGGCTCCTTCACGGCAGCGGCTTTCTCGCTTCTGTCGGCCGCGAATAATGACGTTTCAACGATCAACATCGGTGGCACGGCGGTCGTCACTCTGCCCAATCTGCCCACTTTGCGCGGCACTAGTACGACGGCTACCATCAACTTCGATGGCGGCACTTTGCGGAACTCCGCTACCGGCACCTTCATCACCGGTCTGACCAACGCCTTTATCAGAGCTGGCGGCGCTCAATTCGACACCTCCCTCAACAGCACTACCATTTCCCAAGCCTTACTCACCCACGGCTCTTCGACGGGTGGAGGTCTGACCAAGCTTGGGGCTAATAACTTAACCCTCTCAGGTGCTAACACCTACACCGGTGCGACCACGGTCACGGGCGGCTCCCTCATTGCGGGTGTTGCATCCGTGGCCAACGTCAGCGGAGCCTTCGGCAACAACTCCGCCGTATCGCTCGCCAACACGGCGGGTGTGTCGCTGGATATCACCGGCTTCAACACCCAGATCGGCTCGCTCAGCGGCGGTGGTGCGACCGGCGGCAATGTGACCCTCGGAGCCGCGACATTGACGATCGCCGGCAACAACGCCAGCCCGGTGACCTACGCGGGGGTCATTTCCAGCTCTGGCGCTGGCGGGCTGACAAAGACCGGCACCGGCACCCAAATCCTCTCAGGAGACAATACATACACAGGTGCTACCACAGTCAGTAATGGCATACTGCGCGTAAACGGCAGCCACACTGGCGGTGGCGCTTACGAGGTCGCTTCCTCCGGCACTCTGCAAGGCATCGGATCAACCACTTCTGCACTGAACGTTTCCGGCGTGCTCTCGCCCGGTGCATCCATCGAAACCTTCGGCACAGGGGCCCTGTCCTTCGCCACCGGCTCGACCTTGGCGCATGAACTGGACTCAAGCGTCGGCACCTCGGTCGGCTCCGATCTCCTCAAGGTCACCGGCAACCTCAACCTTGCCGGAACCGTGGGTCTCACCTTGTCGGATCTCGCCCTGACGGACGTGGCCTTCAACGTGGATGACGTTTTCTCCGTGATCAACTACACCGGCACATGGAACGGTGGTCTGTTTACCTTCGGGGGCAATGAACTCGCGGATGCCGAGGAATTCACCTTCGGACTCAACACCTGGAGGATCAACTACGCCGCTCCGACAGGCGGGTTGAACTTCGCCGGTGAGCATGTCGCAGGTTCCTTCGTCAACCTCACCGTCATCCCCGAGCCGTCGTCCGTGGCGCTTCTCGGCACCCTCGGTGCCATGATGCTGCTCCGCCGTCGCCGCTAAAGCTATGACGGCCATGGCCGTCGCCGTGCCTGATTCAACCGGACTATTCGCGTCACGCGCCTTCTCACGGGGCGCTTCCTGCCCGGAAGCGGCTCCTTTCGTTCATCCTCAGCAAGTGATCCTTTCCCCGGAGCACGGGAATTTCCCATGATGCCAAGACTTAGCCTTTACCAAGCCACGATTCAGAGGTAGGAAACTACACGATGAATGTGTTACCCGCAGACAATCTCGACTACGCGTGGGATCGTGCCGAGACAGCGGAAACCTTGCGGTTGAAGCTTGCGGGCGGCTCCACGCCCGAGTGGCTGCGCACGGCGGCTTGGCTGATGCGCGAGGCGCGGACTGACGAGGTTTGGCAATTTCTCACCCTGCGGCAGGTCGCCGATTCCTTTCCGCAGTTGCGCCCGATGCTGGGCCGCCGCCGCCAGCTTTGGGAATACCTGCTCCGCGCCGCTCATGAACTGGGAAGAATCTAACGCCTGCACCCCCCTCAAACGGGATTTCCTCTCGATGCTATTGGATGGGTTTGATGCCACGGAGCTTCCCCCATGGCTCCTACGCACCCTCACTCCCGGCGAACTGCAGGACTTTCTGAACCGCCTCCGCCTGGCCATCGCGGCGCAAGCCTTGCCGGAATCCTAGGCGATAGGCCTCCCCGGTTCCATCCGTATCTGCGAAAACCCATTGAATCCGATCACCGGAAAACCCAACCGCCCTAGTAACATCACCAGAACCAAGAAAATGAAACGAACCCAACTCCCCGTCTCCAGCCGCCTGATTCTCGCCGCGATCACAGGCCTGCTCCTCACCGGCGCCCCCGCCAGGACATGGACTAACTCCGAGGGAACCAAGACCTTCGAAGGCGAACTCAAGTCCTATGATCCGAGGATCGGGGTGGTCACCGTGGCGCTGTCCAACGGCTCCAGCATGCATTTCGAGCAGGACAAGCTTTCCGCTGCGGATGTCGCCTACCTCAAGACTTACCTCGAGGAAAACCGCACCAAGCCGGCACCTGCCATATCCGCCGTAAACCTTGAGGACATTCCCAAGGTGTGGCCGCCGAAGGACGAATCGCCCTATCGCGGCAGGAAACTGGAGTCCGGCTTCGCGTCCGATCTGAAATCGCTGCAGGCGGAAGTTTCCCGCGCGCTTCCCAAGATCGGCGGCAACGGTTTCGCGGATCTCGAGAACGCAGTGAAGGCCACCGCCGAAGCAACGGCGAAGGCGGATGCCGCGCAGAAGGGTCTCGGCCAGATCGCCGCAGCCAAGGGCTTGATCGACCACGCCAACGGCAAGTGGATCGGCGGCGCGAAAAAGGAGATCGCCGCCGCCGAGGCGGAGCTGAAGAACGCCAAGACCTCCGCCGAAAAGAAAGCAGCCGAAAGCCGACTCGACGCCGCGAAAAAGAACCTTTCCGAAGGAGAGGCCGCCCTCAAGGAGCGCACGGCTCTTTATGAAAAAGCCAAGGCCGACGAGCCG
>CAMCXJ010000022.1 GCA_945883455.1 Prosthecobacter debontii | reverse complement strand
ATCGTGCTCATTGCCCGCAGCACCCGCCGCAAGCCGATTCCGGGCCGGGTGGAACTGGCGTTTTTAGCGGAACTGGCGGCGCACGGCATCCAGACCAGCGATTTCAATCTGCCCGAATGGGAAGAGACCCCGGCGGGATTCAACGCCTTGCTGACCGAGTTGTTCCGCCTCACGCCGCCGACGGCGCTGATCATCGAGGAAACTTCGAGGTTTGTCGCCGCCAGCCAGTTTTTCACCCGTCGTGGCATCAAGGTGCCGGAGCAGGTCTCGCTGGTCTGCACCGATTACGACGAATCGCTCGCCTGGTGCCATCCGCCCGTCGCCCACATGACCTGGAGCAACCAGCCCTTCGTGCAGCGCATCGTGCGCTGGGCGTCCGCCGTGCGAGGGGGCCGCAACTACCGGGCGACGACCCTGCTCCCGGCGGAGTTCGTGCCCGGCGGCAGCACCGGGCCGGTGTGGAATAGATGACGGGGGGGATTGGGGATTGGAGATTGGAGAATCCGTTATCTTCGCCACATCTGCCCCCTGACCCCTGACCGGTAGCTGGTGGCTGGGAATGTGGATGGCGCGGACATGACCCTAGAATCCGCAGTTGGAAAGAGGATGAGAGGCGCAAGTGGGGTCAAGTAACGGCTGATGAGGTGGTTTGGGTGGGGTCAAACAGCAGCCACGGAGGAGCTTTGCCCATACTCAAGCTCAACTGCGGATTAGAGGTTAGGCGGAAGCCGTCACCCCAGCAAGCCCCGCTCCGCGACGTGCCGCAGCCACGGCACGAAATCCAGCTCCGGCGCGACCTCCTTCGCGTGGCGCGCGAGGTCATAGACGGAATGGCTGCCGTCCATCGCGATGAGCACCTTGAGCTGCGGGAAAGTGAACATGCAGGGCTTGAGATCCGCGTCCGGCAAGGGCAGCGCCTCCCGTGCGCAGAGCATCCGCCAGGCATCGAGCTTCGGGAAATCCGGGATCGTCCTAAGGAGAGCCGTGCCTCTGGCCGGCTTCTTCCCCTCCCCGTTCACCGCATCCACCCGGCAAAGCAACTCCGACCGAAACGTCGTCCCCGCCACAAGATCAGCCGCGTCATCGCCTTTCTCACCTGTAAGAGAATCCCCGATCCAACACAGCCCATGGCTTTCCGCGAGTTTTACGAAGGCACCGAGCGACCACGCATCCATCACCGGCGCGAAGTCATCATGGGCCAGCACCGCCGCGCCCTTCGCGAGCATGTCATCGATGAGAAAAAGCTCCCTTTCGGACTCCGCCACCGCCCTAAAAATCGCCAGAGCCTCCATGGCATCCACCTCGCCCGCCGCCATGATCGCCCGCGCCTTTTCCACGACGACCATCCGTTCCTTCCAGCCCGCCGCGACATTGAAGCTCACCACCGCCGTCCCGTGCGGCGTCAGGTTCTTTCCGATGAAATCCATGAGCCCCACCTTCACCTCATCCGGCACCCACGAGAAGAAGCCGTGCGCGATGATGAAATCGAAGGGCGCGTCCGGCACGAACTCCGAGAGCCGCGCCTCGCAGAAATGCACGTTCGCCAGATCTGCCCGCTCTGTACGGTTGCGGGCGCGTTGGATCGCCTTTGCGGAAACATCCAGTCCCACGCATTTAGAAGCTGGCCAGCGGTTCGCAAGCGAGAGGATGTGGTGCCCCTCCGCGCAACCGATTTCCAAAATCCTCGCCGCCACAGGCTCCGGCGCAGCCAGCCCTGCTGCCCATGCCACCGCTGCGTTCACTGCCACATCCGCGCTCGGATGGCTCATCGGCGGGTAATCTGCGTCGCGCCACGCTATCCCATCCTCAAAAATCATGACGCGTTTCTAACTGAAAAACTGGCTAGCGGAAGAACCGATTCCTGAGAAACCTTACCTCAATCCGAGATCCGAAATAGGAATGGAGCGGGCGATGAGATTCGAACTCACGACATCCACCTTGGCAAGGTGGCGCTCTACCACTGAGCTACGCCCGCGACTTGATGCGCGGAAGGAGTTGTTACCTACCCCTCAGAACCGATCAAGAGAATTTTGGTAAAATTTTCGCGGAAAAAATTGCTCCGAGCCTCCGAGTGTGAAATCTACCCATCCCCGAACGCACCATGTCAGACAAACTCGCCGAGATTATCGCTACGAAACACCTTGAGGTGCAGGCTCTGCTGCCACGCGCCGCCATGCTCCGCGCCGCCGCCCTCCAGCGCGACGAATTCCGAGGCTTCCGCGCCGCTCTCGACCGCGGGGCATCCCGTCTCGGACTCATCGCCGAGGTGAAGAAGGCCTCACCCTCCGTGGGGCTCATCGATCCAGACTTCGACCCCATCCGCCAAGCCGGGCGCTACATCGACGGCGGCGCTTCCTGCCTCTCCATCCTGACCGATGAGAAATATTTCCAGGGCTCGCTTTCCTACCTCACGAAAATCGCCGAGTTCGCCACCGTCCCGCTGCTGCGCAAGGATTTCACGATCCACGAAATCCAAATCCACGAGGCGGTGATCGCCGGTGCAGACGCGATCCTGCTCATCGTAGCCGCCCTCGACGACGAGCTCCTGCGCCGCCTTTACGACGAGGCGAAGTCCTTCCAGCTCGATGTCCTCGTGGAAGTCCACGACCTTGCGGAAATGGAGCGCGCCATCGATCTCGGTGCGGATCTGATCGGCATCAACAACCGCAATCTCAAGACCTTCGAGGTCGATATGGCCACCACCGAGCGCCTCGCCGAAGAGGTGCCGGACGATGTGATTCTCATTTCCGAAAGCGGCATCAAAACCCACGAGGATGCCCTCCGTGCGCTGCAAGCCGGAGCCAACGCCATCCTCGTCGGCGAGACCCTGATGCGCGCCGATGATCCGTCGAGAGCGGTTGAGGAGTTCATGGAACTTTCCATCTGAGCGCAAATCGGATTGCCCACCTTCATTTTCCCCTAGTTTCTGCGAATGAAATACCTGCTGCCTCTCTATTTCTGCTGCTCGCTTCTCGCCAACGCGGATTCCCCCTCCGCGAAAATCACCGGTGCGGAAGATGGCTGGAAACCTTTGCTCAAGGCCGATTTCAAACCGGTCAACGGCGCTGAGGATACTTGGAAGTTTGATGACGGGAAACAGATCATTTCATGCACCGGCCAACCGATCGGCGTGATCGCAAGTGCTAAGGGATACAAAAACTTCGAACTCGTCGCCGAATGGATGCACGAAAAACCGGCGGGCAACTCCGGCTTTTTCATCTGGACCAGCAAGGCCGCACTCGCAGCGCTCACCAAACCGGGTCTGCCGAATGAAGGGATCGAGGTGCAGGTGCTTGATCTCGGCTACACAGAATCCTACGAAAAATCCTCGGGTAAGAAAGCCACTTGGTTCACCTGCCATGGCGATGTGTTTCCGGTCGGGAAAGCGAAACTCACCCCCTTCCCTCCCCTCTCTCCGGATGGAGTCCGCAGCTTCCCCAGCGCCGAAACCACGAAGCCCCACGGCAAGTGGAACCACTACTACGTCCGCGCCATCAACGGTGAAATCCGCCTCTGGGTAAACGGCACCGAAGTCTCCGGCGGCAACAACGCCCAACCCAACACCGGCCACCTCTGCCTCGAATCCGAAGGCTCCCCCATCCAGTTCCGCAACCTCAGGATCAGGGAATTGCCATGACTTGATGCCTTGACATCAGAAACTTCTGATGCATGATGCATTCATGAGAACCACCCTTACCCTTGATGCAATAGTTGCCGAAAAACTTCGAGCCGAAGCCGCACTAGGGAAGCGGACTTTCAAGGACATCGTGAACCAAGCCTTGAAACGGGGCTTGGGAATCGAGAAAGCGGAGCCGGAGGAGCCCTTTGAAGTGATAACCTTCTCCTCCGCCTTCCAACCAGGAATTGATCCACGGAAACTCCAACAGTTTCTGGATGACGAGGAGGCCGAATCCTATTTCCGGAGGGAAAGCCGTTGATGATTATTCCAGACGTAAACCTTCTTATTTTCGCCCATAACCGAGATGCGCCTGATCATCAGGCCGCCAAGCAATGGCTCATGGATCTCATGCGAAGCGGCAAGCCCGTTGGTATGCCGTGGATCGTTATTTCGGGATTCATTCGTATCTCCACGCATCCCAAGCTGCTGAAACAGCCTATCCACGTTGAGGATGCCATCGGTATAGCCCGGTCATGGCTTGCCCGCAACAATGTCCGCATCATCGAACCAGGATCGCGGTTCCAGGATTTATTTTTCATAGGGTTGGAAAAGCTTGGCACTGCCGGAAACCTCACAACGGATGCTTACCTTGCGGCAATCGCCATTGAGCACCAGGCGGAACTCCAAAGCTGCGATACGGATTTCCACAGATTTCCCGGCTTACGTTGGAAAAATCCGCTTGATCCATGAACTCCCACCCCAAAGACCCCCTCCACGGCTACACCCTGGAAACCATCGTCACACGCCTCGTGGAGGAATACGGCTGGGACGAGCTCGCCGACCGCATCCGCATCCGCTGTTTCGCCACCGATCCTTCCGTGAAATCCACCCTCACCTTCCTCCGCAAAACCCCATGGGCGCGCAACAAGGTGGAAACTCTTTTCATCGAAACGCTGGAACGACAGCAGCAAGGTCTGCGCTAATCCCTTTCCCACAGATGAACCCACCATCCCTCGCCATTATCGGAGGCAGCGGCCTTTACGAAATCGACTCACTGGAGATCACTGAGCGCCATGAAATGAAGACGCCCTTCGGTGATCCCTCCGACCGCATCATCGAAGGTCGGCTTTCCGGGCGCACGGTTTTTTTCCTCCCCCGCCACGGAGTCGGCCACCGGCTTCTTGCCAGCGAGATCAACCACCGCGCGAACATCTGGGCGCTGCGTTCGCTGAACGTCCGCTGGGTCGTTTCCGTCACCGCCGTCGGCTCCCTGAAAGAGGAACTCGCGCCGCGAGATGTGGTCGTACCCGACCAACTCATGGACAAGACCGGTCGCGGCCACGAGCATACCTTTTTCGGAAACGGGATCGCGGCGCATGTCGGTTTCGCGGATCCTTACAGCTCGGAAATGCGTCGCCACCTCCTCGCCGCCGCTGCGAAGCACACCGAGAATCTCCACGACGGCGGCACCTACGTCTGCATGAACGGCCCCGCCTTCTCCACCCGCGCGGAATCCCACATGCACCGCGCGCTCGGTTTCGATCTCATCGGCATGACCAACGCCGGCGAAGCCCGCCTTTGCCGCGAAGCCGAGATCGCGATGGCCACCCTCGCACTGGTCACCGACTACGATTGCTGGAAAGAGGACGAGGCAGCCGTGGATGTCGCCTCCGTCATCGCCAACCTCCACGCGAACTCCAGCCTCGCCAAGGACATCATCCGCTCGGTCGTTGAGGAACTACCGGACGTGCCTGATTGGGAGGAGCACCGCTCGCTTGAAAATGCGATCATGACCCCGATTTCCGCGTGGCCGCATAAGACAGCGGAGAAGCTCCGGCCAATGATCGGGCGGTTTCTGTAAGTAAGAGCCGTTGGGATAAAGTGATTTTTATTTGTGCGTTCACCTGAAGCGGTGCGTGGCGCCGCTGTTCATGGACTGGTTGCCGCAACAATCATACCTTTCCGTAAAACGCCTTGGCCTCAGGTTTTAGCCAATAAATCAGAAGAGGCACGCATACAGGAAGAAAGCAGGCACTGGACATGCCCAGGCAAATGATCACCAGGTTAAACGTCCACAGCCAAGGACGGGGCGCAAGTATGAGCGGAAGCAAACAAATGACGAACAAAACAACGCCAACAGCAAGCAGAAGAGAGCCCATTATAAATGCCTCCGTGTCTGCCATATCCATATTGCTTTGATCCCCGAAGAGGAGAAATAACGAAAAAGCTACCACGAAGAGGTAGATGAACGTCAGGAAGCCCGTGTAAATCTTAAACCAAAGTATTACCTGCGGCGTTTGTTTGAGAACGGCATCTGGCGTCATGTCTTTATCATGAATCACCTCGGTTGCCTTTTGCAAGATCGGGGAACAACGCGGGACAACAAAGAACCGATTTTCTGCATTCGGGGGGAGGGACTCGATATTTCCCGCTCGCAAGCGCCATGGAATGGGGCAAGATCGCCCCAACGTCATGCCCCGTTTACCCATCACCAAGACGCCGAAATGCTACGTCGGCGGCACGTTCATCCGCTCCGAGAGCAACCGCACCTATGAAATCCGCGACAGCGGTGGCGAGTTCTTCGCGAACGTTCCGCTCTGCACGCGCAAGGATGTGCGCAACGCCGTCGAGGCGGCGGCGAAGGCCTGCTCCGGCTGGGCGCAACGATCCGGCTACAACCGCGGACAAATCCTTTACCGTATGGCCGAGATGCTGGAGGCGCGCTCCGCCGAGCTGATCGACGCGCATTTCCCCGCGAACGCATCGGAGAGGAAACAGGCCGCCGCCGAGGTCGCCGCTGCGATCGACCGCACCGTCCATTACGCGGGATGGACGGACAAATACGAGTCCCTGCTCGGCAGCGTGAACCCGGTCGCCTCGCCGCACTTCAATTTCTCCGTCACCGAGCCGATGGGAGTCGTCGCCATCGCCGCGCCGGATGAAGCTCCCCTGCTCGCGCTGCTTTCCTTGATTTTGCCGGTCATCACCAGCGGCAACGCGGTCGTCGCTCTCGCCTCCGAAACGAAGCCCTACCCCGGGATCCTGCTCGGCGAAATGCTCGCCACCAGCGACCTCCCCGGCGGTGTGATCAACCTCCTCACCGGATCAAGAGCCGACATCCTTCCCACCTTCGCGACGCATGAACACATCCGCGGAATTTCCGCCGTGGCGAATGCCGCGGAGCGAAAATCCCTCCAAACGGGGGCGGCAGAATCCGTGAAACGCACCAGGCTCATCGACGAGGAGAAGCCCTGCGATTGGCTTTCTGAGAAGGCGCAGGGGCTTTACCAAATCCGCGATTTCGTGGAACTCAAGACCACCTGGCATCCGGTCGGGTGACAGCCGCCTAGCGCCCGGCCTGCAGGACTCGTTCCGCCCGACAGCAACGATTCTTCCGCAAACGTCATGAACACGCGCGTTCCCCGAAAAAAAATCCCTTGCGGAAAAAAAGTTTCTTAGTATGTTGCTCGCAGTGAAATTTGGTGCACGCCTCCTAATCATGCTCTGCGTTTTCGCCGGGCTGGGAAGCGCCATGGTTCACGCCTCACTTCATGGACAAACCGACGAATGCGCTTCCCACTGCGATTCCGGCCACGGAGACCACGAGGACTCGCATGATCATGATCACGACCACGAAGGCGGCACCACACCCCACCAACATGCCTGCTGCCAACTCCCGACAGCCGACCGGGCCTCCGATTCCCTTTCCCTTACCATCAGTTTCCAATGCATCCTGGTGGAAATCGCCGCCGACCGCCCGCTGGCTCCTGATGAGCCGGTTTTCGCGCTGGATACGCCGCCGTTGATCTGAGCGTCCAACTTTGACGCTCCGTCGTGCCCTAACGGCGCGATGTAAACTCCCCTACTCGGCATGATGCCATGGGGAAACCCGATCAAGCTCAACCAATCCGTGCCGACTCCCCGCGTTGGGGAAGGCCGCCACTCCAACCAACACCATGTCCAATCTGCATTTCTACGCCCTGCTGGCCTGCGCCTTCACGGCTCAACCCCTCGTCGCCGAACCCTCCGTGGTCGTCACGCTCGACAGCGTAGCCGGGCGGATCCGCGCCCAGAACCCCGATCTTGCCGCCGCCCGACTCCGCATTGATGAGGCGGTGGGTAGAGAGAAACAGGCGGGTCGTTTGAAAAATCCCGAACTCGAAACCTCGCTCGAAAACAATGCCGATTTCCGCGAGGGCAAACTGGAGATCGGCTTTTCCCAGCGCTTCCCCGTCACCGGCAGGCTCGGTTTGGAAAAGGGGATTTCCGTCACCCAACTCAAGGCCGCCGAAGCGGAAGTCCGCGAGGTGGAGCGGCAACTGGTGGCTGGCGCGAAAACCTCCGTGATCCGAGTGCTGGCGATCCGGCAACGCCGCGAACTTCTTAGAAACCAGATCGCACTGGCCTCGGAGTTTTCCGAAAAGCTCTCCGTCGCTTCCCAAAAAGGAGAAGGCTCGGCGCTGGACGCCGCCACCGCCCGGCTCGAAGCGGCAAGCATTTCCGCGCAGATCCGGCAGCTCGACGCGGAGGAAGCCGCCGCCGTGGGCGAACTGAAACCGCTTCTCGGAATGCATGCGGGTGAGTCGATCAGCGTGGGTGGCACCTTGGCTCCGCCCTCCCTTCCCTCAAACGCTGTGAACCCCGCGCGGCGTCCCGATTTCCAAGCTGCGATGCTCGAAGTCGATGCCGCCCGCCAAGGTGTCAGTCTCCAGCAAGCCCTCCGTTACGATGACGTGGAGGCCGGTCTCTTCGCCGCCGCCGAGCGCTCGGAAGACGCCCCCAACGGATACGATAACGAGGGTATCTTCGGTTTCCGTTTCCGCATCCCACTGCCCCTTTGGAACAAAAACGAGGGAGCCATCGTGGAAGCGCAGGCCACCCACGAGCGCCGGAAAGTCGAAGCCACCGCCCTCGCCCGCAACATCCGCCTCGAAGCGGAATCCGACCGCTCCCAGATGATCGAATGGGCGAAGCTCGTCCGCGAACTCGATGAAACCCTGCTGCCCCTTGCGGAAGAACAATCCAGAGCCGCCAACGAGGCCTACGCCCAGTCCCAGACCGATATCCAGACGGTGTTCCGCTCCCGCGAAAAAAGCCTGCAGCTCGCCGCCACCCGCCTCGACGCGCTGCGCGAATTCCACCTCGCCCGTGTCCGCCACGAAGCCGCCCTCGGCAACCACTGACCCCATCCACCCATGAAATACTTCCTCTCCATCCTGTTCATCGCTTCCGCATTCGCCGCAGAAGCCCCGCCCCGCAACGAGAACACCATTGTTCTCGATCCCAACGCCATCCGGAACCTCGGCATCGAAACCGTCGCCGCCGAGGAGTCTTCATTCGAACGCACCCTCCCCGTGCTCGGCGAGATCGAGCACACCTGCGAAAGCCACTCCGTCCTTTCCAGCCGCATCCCCGGCAAGATCATGGAAGTCCTCGCTCATAAGGGCGACTTCGTGAAAAAAGGCGACGTCCTGCTCCG
Source organism: Prosthecobacter debontii (assembly GCA_945883455.1). Taxonomy (GTDB): domain Bacteria; phylum Verrucomicrobiota; class Verrucomicrobiia; order Verrucomicrobiales; family Akkermansiaceae; genus Luteolibacter. The sequence goes on along the minus strand of CAMCXJ010000022.1, from coordinate 9,906 downwards.
CATCGAGAGCCGCCAGCCCGGCGATCCGCCTCCGGTCATCGACCTGAAAGCCCTTGCCGACGGACTCGTCATCACCTCGGACGGACACCTCGGCGCACCCGTCGAACCGGACAAGGAGTTGATGGAAATCCTCGATCTGAAAACCGTGTGGGCGGTCGCCCGCGTCCCGCAGCATCAGGCGGCGATTTTGAAGGAAGGCCTCACGGCGCGCATCCGCATCCCCTCGCTCGGGACGGAGGAAACGGTGTCCACTTTTCTCCGGCTCAATGTCGAGGAGGAAACCAACCCCACCACGCTGGGCGCGATCTTCGAACTGCCGAATCCCGCTTCCACACTCCGCCCGGGCATGAGGGCGGAGGTTTCCCTCATCGTATCAAAGCGCGAAAACATCCTCAGCGTCCCGCGCGAGGCATTGCAGGGCGACCGCTCGAACCGCTTCGTTTTCATCAAGGACTACGAGCTTGAGAACGCCTACGTCCGCATCCCGGTCACCGCCGGGGAGATCAGCGGGGAACGCGCGGAAATCACCGCCGGCCTCCTGCCCGGAGACGAAGTGGTCACGAAAGGTTCCTACTCGTTGTCCTTTGCGGGGAAAGGCAGCGTCTCACTCAAGGAAGCGCTCGATGCCGCCCACGGCCACCCGCACAACGAGGATGGAACCGAAATGTCCAAGGAGCAAATCGCCGCAACCGGCGGCGAGCAGGGCGATGGCCACGCTCATCACGGTGGCGGCCCGCTTGTCGTTTTCCTAAGCATCGCCTGCGGCGTGCTTTTCCTGCTGTTGATCGCCAGCGTTTTCATGCGGAAAAACCAACCCTCGACCCAATCATGAGTCCACTCCGGCTATCCCGAATATTCCCAAGGATTGATCACGGTCACTCCACAACGCTCGAAATCCTTGACGTTGCGGGTGACGACCGAAAGGCCATGAACCCTCGCCGTCGCCGCGATCAAACCATCCACTTCCGGCAGTTTCCCCTCAGAACCCAGACGCCCCCAGATCTCAGCTTCATCAACACCGATCCCAAGAATCCGCCCCTCGTAGCTCGCCGAAATTTCCGAAAGCCATATCTCAAATGCGTCGGCTTTTCCGGAATCCTTGGCTCGGATCTGTTCGATGCCTTTTCGGATCTCGCCCAAGGTCAGCACACTGAGGTGATACGATTCCGCCGCATGAGCCTCAAACCATGCACGCACCGCAGGGTTTGCCCGGGCACCTTTCCGGATTTCGGAAATCACGTTGGTATCGATCAGCAACATGCGGAAAACGCTCAGTCGTCAAATAGTCCCTGGTCTCTGCGCTCAGGCCAGCCGTTGCGAGGGTCTTTCCGATCAAAGTGCCAGTCATGCTCGTCATCGGCCGCACCCGATTCAGCGAGTGCTGCCAGCGCCCGCTTCATCCCTTCGCTCGTATTCCCGACGGTTTCCGCCATGGCCTTTGCCAAAATCCGCCGATGCTCCTCCTCTGTGGACACCCCGTGCGCCGTCGCGCGCAGCTTCAGGGATCTAACCACTTCGTCCGGGATATTTCTCACCAACAACTGAGCCATATCCCAAAGTGCTATCAATGCTATCACCCGTCAATCTCGTTTTTTAAATGCTCAACCATCTCTTCCGCTTCTCGCTGCGACACCGCGTTCTCGTCCTCGCGCTGGCGCTGCTTGTCCTGTTGCTGGGCATCCGCACCGGCACCGAGCTTCCCGTGGAAGTCCTGCCGGACATGACCAAGCCCACCGTCACCGTGCTGACGGAAGCCCCGGGCCTCGCGCCCGAGGAAGTGGAAACCCTCGTCACCCGCCCGCTCGAAAATACCCTGCTCGGCGTCGGCGGTCTCGACCGGCTGCGTTCGAATTCCGATGTCGGTCTCTCACTGGTTTTCGTGGAATTCGCATGGGGCACCGATATCTACAAAGCCCGCCAACAAGTCCAGGAACGCCTGCAAGCCGCGAAGCTACCGGACAAGACCAGCTCAGGCATGACCCCTGTTTCCTCGCTGATGGGGGAGATCCTCCTCGTCGGCCTGCGCTCCACGGACGGAGCCATCGCGCCGATGGATCTGCGCACCTACGCCGAGCTGAACGTCGCCCGCCGTTTGCAGAGCATCCCCGGTGTCGCGGAAGTGCTCGCCATCGGCGGTGGCGTGAAACAAGTCCACGTGGAGCCCGACCCCATGAAAATGCAGGCGGAGGGCGTTTCGTTGGATGAGTTGGAAAAAGCCGTCACCCTCTCCGCAGGCAACGACACCAGCGGCTACCTCCAATCCGGTGCCCGCGAGATCATGGTGCGGAACCTCGCGATGACCGCCGATCCCGCCGACATCGCCGCCTCCTCCGTGAAACACACCGGCGACCGCATCATCACCATTGCCGATGTCGCCACGGTGAAATTCGGTGTCGCCACCATGCGCGGCGATGCGGGGATTTCCTTCGAGAACGAAGACCACGAAACCGCAGGCGTGATCCTCAGCATCGATAAGGCTCCCGGCTTCGATACGCTCAAGCTCTCCGCTGCCATCGAGAAATCTCTCGAAGAGCTCCGCCCCAGTCTGCCCGCCGGAGTCGAGGCGGGCATCCTTTTCCGCCAGGGCGATTTCATCGAACACGCCGTCGGAAACCTCAAGGGAGCGATTCTCGATGGGGCCATCATGGTCACCATCATCCTGTTTCTTTTCCTGCTGAACCTCCGCACCACCTTCATCACCCTCACGGCCATCCCGCTGTCCTTCGCGATCACGCTGATCACCTTCAAATGGTTCGGCACCGGCGTGAACAGCATGACCCTCGGCGGCATCGCCGTCGCCATCGGCATGGTGGTGGATGATGCCATCGTGGATGTGGAGAACGTCTTCCGGCGATTGCGGGAAAACGCCGCGCTGCCGCAGCCAAGGCCGCGCCTTGAGGTCATCGCCTCCGCCTCCAGCGAGGTGCGTTCCAGCATTCTCTACGCCACCATCCTCATCGTGCTGGTGTTCGTCCCGCTGCTGGGCCTTGCGGGCTTGGAAGGCCGCCTTTTCCAACCCATCGCCATCGCGACCATCGTCAGCATGGGCGCCTCCTTCGTCGTGTCACTTACGGTGATTCCAGTACTTTGCTCCTTTCTCCTGAAACCCAAGGACGGCAAGGAGCACCGCGACGGCCCGCTCGTCCGGGGGCTGAAATTCATCACTCGCGTTACTTTCCTGAAAGCCGCTTTCAAAGCGCCGCTCGTTGTCGTTGCCGTAGCCGTCATGCTGGTCGTCGCAGCCGGGATGCTCTACCCCAGCATGGGCAAGGAATTCCTGCCGACCTTCAACGAGGGCAGCGCCACCATCTCCTTCGCCAGCGCTCCGGGCACGTCCCTAAAGCAATCGAATGAGATCGGCGGCCGCGCGGTTAAACTGCTATTGGAAATTCCCGAAGTCAAAACCGTCGGACGCCGCGCCGGACGCGCCGAGCGGGACGACCACGTCATGCCGGTCTCCGTCAACGAGTTCGATGTCGAGTTCCACGAAGGCGGTCGTCACCGCGAGGTGGTTTTCGCGGAAATCCGCGACAAGCTCAAGGGCATCCCCGGCACCTTCGTGAATGTCGGCCAGCCCATCGGCCACCGCCTCAGCCACATGCTCAGCGGCGTTTCCGCGAAGATCGCGGTGAAAATCCACGGTCCGGATCTCGACACGCTGCGCCGCCTCGGCGCGCAGGTGAAGGAAGCCGGCCAATCCATCCCCGGCCTCACCGATGTGAACCTGGAGGCGCAGGTGCCCATCCCGCAGATCCGCATCGAGGTGAACCGCGAGCGCGCCCGCCGCGAAGGGCTGGCACCCGGCTCCATCAATGAGCAGGTCTCCCGTCTGTTAGGCGGCTCCATGCTCGGCGAACTCCGCGAGGGCGAGGCCACCGTCGAGCTTGTCCTGCGCCTTCCCGAAAGCTGGCGCACCTGGCCGGAAAAGATCGGCGATCTTCTCATCGAAGCACCGAACGGTCGCCACATCCCGCTCTCCCTTGTCGCCGATGTCCACGAGGTCAACGGCCCCAACGTCATCAACCGCGAGAACGGCCAGCGCCGCATCGTGATCGGCGCGAACACCGGCGAGCGCGACCTCGAATCGCTCGTGCAAAACTGGCAGAAAGCCGTCGCGGCTACGGTCGAGGTTCCGCAAGGCTACACCCTGAGTTTCGAAGGCGAATACCTCGCCCGCCAGGAAGCCTCGAAGCGCATCCTCATCCTCTTCGGCCTCATCACCGGCGTCATCATCGTCCTGCTGACCGGCTATGTCCGCAGCCTCTCGCTCGCCCTCCAGGTCATGCTCAACCTCCCGCTCGCCCTTGCCGGTGCGCTCGCGTTCACGTGGTGGAGAATCGACAACATTAGCATCGCCACCCTCGTCGGATTCATCGCCGTCGGCGGCGTCGCGGCGCGCAACGGCATCATGATGATCTCCCATTACCTCCACCTCATGCGCCACGAGGGCGAGGCTTTCGGCATCCCGCTCATCACCCGCGGCACGCAGGAACGTCTCGTGCCCGTGCTGATGACCGCACTCGCCGCAGGCATCGCCCTCATCCCGCTCGTCCTCGCCCCCGGCGAGCCGGGCAAGGAAATCCTCCATCCCGTCGCCGTCGCCATCGTCGGCGGCCTCATCTCCTCCACCCTCCTCGACCTCGTGGTCACACCCGCCGTCTTTTTCCTCATCGGCAGGAAAGCGGCGGAAAAAGCTCTCAGGCTGGACGCTCCGGCCGCCCGATAAAACAAAACAAACAACACGAAAATGAAAACCAAACTGACCACCCTCATCCTCGCCCTCACCGCCGGTTTCGCGCTGGCTCACGAAGGCATCGAGTTCGGCCCCAACAAGGGTCGCATCCTCGAATTCAGCACCGACGAAACCATGCACGGCGAAGTCACCGAGAAGGAAGGCAAGCTCCACATCACCCTTCTCGACAAGGACATGAAACCCGTGAAAGCCGAAGCGCAATCCCTCACCGCCACCGCAGGCACACGCCAGGCACCCGTGAAACTGGAAGTCGCCAAGGATGAAACCGGATTCACCGTTCCCGCAGCGAAAGAAGGCGAATGGATCATCATGCAATACAAGGAAACCGAGTCCGGCAAAACCATCACCGCCCGCCTCCACTACGACACCGGCAAATGCGCACCCTGCGGAAATCCCGAATGGCGCTGCGCCTGCGGCGATGGCAAAGAGAAGGAGTGATTCACCCAATCGAGGGGAATAGGTTGTCTACAATCAGTCTCATTTTGGCTTCACCAAAATGGATCGAGGATTCACCTTCGGCGCATGAAAGACCCCGCGCTTTGGGAAAGAATCCAGTCCTTTCCACTCGACGACCCGGGTGCCGGCCTACGCTTTTCCGCGCGGCTTGCGCGGGAAAACGGCTGGTCTGAGTCTTTCACGGCGGAAATTCTTCAGGAATACAGAAGGTTCCTCCATCTATGCGCGACGGCGGGTCATGCCGTTACCCCCTCGGACGCAGTGGATCAGGCGTGGCACCTGCATCTCTGCTACACGCGAAGTTACTGGCAGGATCTGTGTCGGGATACGCTCGGTTTCCAGCTGCACCACGGCCCGACAAAGGGTGGGCGGGACGAAGAGGCAAAATATGCCGATTGGTATGCCCGGACACTGGACTCGTATCGCGAAATCTTCGGTGAAGAGCCCCCGGCATCGATCTGGCCGCCCGCCGAAGTCCGCTTCGCGCGACGCGACTTCCGCCGGATCGACGCGACCTCCCATTTCATCGTGCGCAAACGCCATGTCGCCGCGCTGGCCATCGGCACGGGACTTGGTCTCACCCTCGCAAGCTGCGCCACCCATTTCGCATCCACACAAGGGGATGGCACGGGCTTTTTCTTCGTAGGCATAATCATCTTCCTGTTTTTCATAAGCATTTATTTCTCGAAGAAAGGCGGCAAAGGGGGACGAGGCGGCTGTGGTGGAGGCGGGGGCTGTGGAGGAGGAGGCGGAAGCGATAGCGGAGACTCCGGCGGAAGCGGATGTGGCGGAGGCGGCGGTTGCGGTGGTGGTGGAGACTGATTGTTTGGAAACTTTTTCCCAAACCGTTCTTGCCGATACCCGATGACTCTCCGTAGGGTGGCGCAACCTGTTCCATTGCGTGTCCCAACCAGCCCCAAAGCATCACATCATCGGCATCCTCCCGGCGCGCTGGGGCTCCACACGCTTCCCTGGAAAGCCCCTGCAGCTCATCGCCGGGAAACCGTTGATCCAGCGCGTATGGGAGCGTTGCCAGTCCGCGAAAACGCTTTCGGAAATCCTCGTCGCCACCGATGACGAACGCATCGCCACGGCGGTGGAAGCTTTCGGCGGCAAGGCCGTGATGACCTCGCCGGATCACCCGACCGGAACCGACCGCCTCGCCGAGGCAATCCAAGCCATCCCGCAAGCCACCCACATCCTTAATATCCAGGGCGACGAACCGCTCATCGACCCCTCCCTCATCGACGAACTCGCGCAGGCGCTCATCGACGATCCGACCCTCCACATGGTCACCGCCGCGAATCCCCTCGATCCCGCCGACCCCGCCGTTTCCGATCCGAACGTGGTGAAAGTCGTCCTGAAACAGAACGGCCACGCCCTCTATTTCTCGCGCTCGCCCCTCCCGTATTTTCGTAACCCAGTCCCCGGCCTCCAAGTCCTCCGCCACAAAGGCATCTACGGATACCGCCGCGATTTCCTCGAAACCTTCGTCACCTGGCCACCCTCTCCCCTCGAGCAGGCCGAGTCCCTCGAACAGCTCCGCGCCCTCGAAAACGGCGCCAACATCCGCGTCCTCATCACCGACGATACCTCCCCCGGCGTCGATACCCCCGAACAAGCCCTTGCCGTGGAACGGCTGTTAAATGTTATTGGTTAAACGTTATGAATGAAATCCATTCCCTGCCACCTCACTTCCCTTTTAATAAATAACTTCTAACGAATAACTTCTAACCAATCCATGAAATACATTTTCGTCACCGGCGGCGTCGTCTCCTCACTCGGCAAAGGCCTCGCCGCGGCCTCCATCGGCACCCTGCTTGAGGCGCGCGGCCTTAAAGTGCTGATGCAGAAATTCGACCCCTACCTGAACGTCGATCCCGGCACCATGTCGCCCTACCAGCATGGTGAGGTCTATGTGCTCGACGACGGCGCGGAGACCGACCTCGACCTCGGCCACTACGAGCGTTTCACGTCCGGCGTTCTCTCGCAGATGAACAATCTCACCTCTGGTCAGGTGTTCGACTCCGTGATCAAGCGTGAAAGGCGCGGGGATTATCTCGGCAAGACCGTCCAGTTCATCCCCCACGTCACCGATGAAATCAAGGAGCGGATGTACAAGGTCACGCGCGACAATCCGCACGTCGATGTCCTCATGACAGAAATCGGCGGCACGGTCGGCGATATGGAAGGCCTGCTTTTCATCGAGGCTCTGCGCCAGTTCGCGCTGGAAGTAGGGAAGGACAATGTTTGTTTCATCCACGTCACCCTGCTGCCTTACATCAAGGCCGCGGGCGAGGCGAAGACCAAGCCCACCCAGCAGTCCGTCGCGAAACTCCGCGAGCTCGGCATCCAGCCGGACATCATCATCTGCCGCACCGAGACCGACCTCGACGAGGACAACCGCAAGAAGATCGCGATGTTCTGCAACGTCGAGAAAAAGAACGTCGTCGCTTTCCGCGATGTCGCCCACACCATTTACGAGTGCCCACTCGACCTCCGCCGGGACAAGATCGACCGCCTCGTGGTGGACAAGATCGGCCTCGGCCATACGCCCTCACCGAAGCTGGATGAGTGGGAACATTTCGTCCAACGCGTGATCCATCCCAAGCACAAGGTCACCATCGCCGTCGCCGGGAAATACATCGAGCTTCAGGACGCTTACAAATCCATCTACGAATCACTGATCCACGCCGGTGCCCATCACGATACGAAAGTGCAGATCGTCCGCGTCGAGGCCGAGGCGATCGAAGATCACGGCGCGAAGGCGGTCATCGGCGACGTCGATGGCATCCTAGTCCCCGGCGGTTTCGGGGATCGCGGGATCGAGGGGAAAATCCTCGCCGCGAAATACGCCCGCGAGAACAAGATCCCGTATTTCGGTATCTGTTTGGGCATGCAGATCGCAACCATCGAATACGCCCGCAACAAATGCGGACTCAAGGGTGCGAACTCCACGGAGTTCGACAAGGCGACGCCCCACCCCGTCATCTGCCTCCAAGAGGAGCAGAAAGGCATCGAGGACATGGGCGCGACGATGCGCCTCGGCTCCTGCGAGTCCATCCTCTTCGCCGGCACCAAGGCCGCCGACCTCTATGGTAATGTGGATCGCATCCACGAGCGCCACCGCCATCGCTACGAGGTGAACTCCGATTACCAGGACAAGCTCCAGGAATGCGGCCTCGTGATCTCATCGGTCTCCGCCAAGGAAGGCCTCGTGGAAATCGTAGAGCTCGCCGACCACCCCTTCTACCTCGGCGCGCAGTTCCACCCGGAGTTCCTATCTAAACCGAATCATCCCCACCCGCTTTTCTCCGGTTTCGTCGCCGCCGCGCTCGCAAAAGCCATCGCCGAGGAAAGCGCCAGATAGGCAGTCACGGGAAAATCACATCCCCCAACCGCTCCACCAGCCCCGCGCATCTCTCGCCGGGCATCACACTGAGCTCCATCTGGTTCATCACATAGGCGAAAGATAACCCACTTACCGAATCACCGAAGCCGTGGCTGCCCCCTGCGCCCGGATGACCAAAAGCCGCCAGCGATTCCCCGTAAACCTTGCGCTTCTTATCCCCCACCCCATCCACCGGATCTTTCTGAAAGCCGCAAGTGAAGGCGGTTTCTCGCAACAACACCTTGTCATCCCCGCTAATCCGCAAGCCTGCGAGCGCGCGCCTTACCTTATCGGAAAAGGGCCCGTCCATCGCGCCGATGGCGAACTGATAGAACTTCGCCAAGCCCCGCGCCGTCCCCACCCCACCCATCGCAGGCAAGCTCGCCGCCCATGCCTTCGGCTCGTTCATCTCGGCAATGGCATGCAAGCCCCTCGGCGAGGAAAACGCCCGCCGCGTGAGGCTTTCCTGCGTGTTGAACGCAGCATAGAAACCCTCCTCGTAAACCGAAGGCTTCGCCCTACCGGGAATCAGTTTCGCGACCCTGCCCCACTCGCTTTCCGGAAGGCCGATCCAGAAATCGATCCCCGCCGGCCCCGCAATATCCTCGTTCCATACCTCCCCAAGACTCCTACCAACAAGCCTCCTCACACACTCATCTAACAGAAATCCAAATGTCCGCGGATGATAGCCATGCCCTTCGCCTGGTTCCCACTCGGGCTTCTGCCTCTCGACTGCCTCGATCACCGCGCGGTGATCGAACACATCCGCCACCCCATCCAGCGCCGCCATGCCGCATTGGTGGGAGAGCAACTCCGCGAAGCTCGCCTCGGGCAGCGGAAAATTCCGCCAGACTTCGCCGACCGCCGTCTCCTCATCCAGACCTTTCCCGGAAAGGACATGCAGCAAGGTCGCTGCGGACGGCCCTTTCGTGGCGGAGTAAACCGGAACCATCGTCCGCACATCCCATTTCCGCAGCCTCTCCCGCTCACACCAACCATCCGAGAGCGCGATCATTTCCTCGCCGTCTTTCCAAACGCTCACCGAAGCGCCGACCTCGCCGCGATGCGAAAAATTCTCCCGAAAAAAATCCTCAAGTCCTTGCACATCCATTAGCCCAAGCTTTCCCGTATCCACTTGGCCGCGTCCTTTGCAAAGTAGGTCAGGATCATGTCCGCCCCAGCCCGTTTGATCCCCAGTAAACTCTCCATGACCACTGCTTTCTCATCGAGCCAGCCGCCCGCACAAGCGCTCTTGATCATCAGATACTCGCCGCTCACCTGATAGGCCGCGATGGGCAAAGTGGTC
>CAMCXJ010000021.1 GCA_945883455.1 Prosthecobacter debontii | reverse complement strand
CACACACAATTACTTCCATCCCGCAAAACCTCATTACTAATTTTCATTTTAGGTTCGGCTTCATGCTGGGGAGGGACAAAATTTAGCACGTCCAAGTCGCTGCGAGCAGGGATTTTCCCATTCGGATCATTTTCGACTACTTTATTCATACCTTGAAATAATAACATTCCATTCCGATCAGCAAGGCTGGCTACCTCGATCCATCCATTTAAATGGGGTCTTAAATGGGGTTAGTCCCCGCTAGCTAACATAAAGAGGAAGTCCTTGGGAGGGAGGACTGAGATGGGGGATTTGTTGAATCCGCTGGCATCATTGGTGAGAATGTGGTCTGCCTTGCTAGCAACGGCAGCGGAGATTTGGAGGGCATCTTCGAAATCCCCAGCGAGGTAATTGAAAGCTTGTTTGGCTTCGACGGTTCCGGTGGAGGGGACGGTGAATGTGTCCAAAAGGTTCCTGAGCAAAAGGTGGATGGCTTCCGATCCGAATCGTTTCCTGCCGATGGATTCGATGATGGAGAGGGAGTGCCATGCGCACGAGAGTTTGCAGGGATGTGTATTTGCAAAGTTCTCAAGAGCCAGCGCGCTTTGGTGCCCGTCCCTGTCGCTGATGATCAGATCGAGGATTACGTTGGTATCGAGGAAGAGGCGGATCATCTGCCGTATTTCTGGTCGAGATGTTCGTGATAGGCGGTTTCATCATCTGCACATGCTGCGGGAGCAAGAGTGGCGGTTTCCCGCCATTGGCTCAGCCAGCTTAGATCCGAAGGCTTCTTTGCCTCTCCCAGAGCCTCCTTCATTTCCTGATAGGTATCGTAGGAAAGAATCACTGCCACGGGACGGCCTTTCTTGTCGATCTCGATGGGTTCGCGGTGAACGGCTTCGAGAAGCTCGCCGAAACGATTCTTCGCTTCAGTGGCGGTGAAGGTGATCATGGAATTACAATAGCCAAAATGGCTATTTGGTCAAGGTGGGAGAAAGAATTTTGAACCGCCAAGACGCTAAGATCGCCAAGGGAAGAGGAAGAGTTTTTAACCACGGAGAGCGCAGGGGACACAGAGGAAGAGGGGGAAAATGAGGAGACGAAGTCTTCCAAGGATCGGAGGATTTCAGGTGTGATGGAAAACGGTGGTTTGACCCGGTGATAGTATCACGTGATACTATCAAGGTCAAGATTTGTGGAGGGAGTAGGTATGATGCCAACCTAGAAATTTCGGAGCATCTCCAACGCTTCTGCCAACTTCTCCCCCGGTTTCGTCTTCGTCAGCCTCGGATACCTTGAACCATCCATCAGAATCGGGCTGCCGTTTCTCTGGAGCATCAGGCGCTGTCCGGAGATTTCCACGGAAGAGACATTGTTCGCGGCGGCTTCGGCTTTGATGCGGGCGATGGTCAGAAGGTTTTTGACGGGTTCGGGAAGGCGGCCGTGGCGGTCGATCCAGTTTTTCTCCAGGGTGTCGATGGCTTTCGGGGTGTTGGCTTCGGCGAGTTCGCGGTAGGCATGGATGCGGAGCTTGGCATCGGAAAGGTAGCTCGTCGGGATGAAGGCGGGAAGGTGATCGGAAGATTGATTGCCGATTGATGATTGAGGATTTTTGATTTTTGATATGGAAGAGATCTTCTCTTGGGTCTTGTCGTCTTGTGTCTTGTGTCTTGAAGAAACCCACTGCGTTTCCGTGGGGATGATGAAGTCTGCCTTGAAGGTGGTTTCCTGGAGGGAGGGGTCTTTTTTGCCTTTCAAGCGGTCGATGGATTGGCGGAGGAGCTGGCAGTAGAGGTCGAAGCCGATTTGTGCGATGTGGCCGGATTGTTTGGTGCCTAACAGGTTTCCGGCGCCGCGGATTTCGAGGTCGCGCATGGCGATTTTGAAGCCGGAGCCGAGGGCGGTGTATTGCTTGATGGCGTGGATGCGCTTGCGGGCATCGCCTTGGGTGATCATTTCCCTCGGTAGCAGGAGGATGGCGTAGGCCTTTTCGCCGGCACGGCCGACGCGGCCGCGGAGTTGGTAGAGATCGGCGAGGCCGAAGCGGTCGGCGCGGTCGATGAGGATGGTGTTGGCGTTGGGGATGTCGATGCCGGTTTCGATGATGGTGGTGGCGAGCAGGACGTCGGCCTCGTGGTTGACGAAGGCGTGCATGACGTTTTCGAGATCGTGTTTTTCCATCTGGCCGTGGCCGACGAGGACGCGGGCTTCGGGGACGAGTTCCTTGATTTTTTTGTGCACCATCTCGATGGTCTTGACGCGGTTGTGGAGAAAGAAGACCTGGCCGCCGCGTTTCATCTCGCGGCGGATCGCATCGCGGATGATGCGCTCGTCGTAGGCGGTGACGGTGGTGGAAACGGGGAGGCGGTTGGGGGGCGGGGTGTCGATGGTGGACATGTCGCGCGCGCCCATGAGAGCCATGTAAAGGGTGCGCGGGATGGGCGTGGCGGAGAGGGTGAGGACGTCGATCTGGCGGAAGAGGTCTTTGAATTTCTCCTTATGAGCGACGCCGAAGCGCTGCTCTTCATCGACGATGGCGAGGCCGAGATCCTTGTAGGCGACATCGCCTGATATGAGTCGGTGGGTGCCGATGACCATATCGACGGAGCCATCGGCGAGGCCTTGGATGGTGGCTTTCACTTCGGCGGCGGAGCGGAAACGGTTGAGGAGATCGACACGGATCGGGTAGTCGGAAAAGCGCTCGCGGAAAGTTCGCCAGTGTTGCTCCGCGAGGACGGTGGTGGGGCAGAGCAGGGCTGCCTGTTTGCCGCCGGTGATCGCCTTGAACGCGGCGCGTATCGCAACCTCAGTTTTTCCGAAACCGACATCGCCGCAGATGAGGCGATCCATGGGGCGGGGGGCTTCGAGGTCGTGTTTGGTATCGAGGATCGCCTGTTTCTGGTCGGGGGTTTCGGTGTAATGGAAACTTTGCTCGAACTCGAACATCCAGCGGGTGTCGGGCGGGTGGGCGTGGCCTTGGTCGTGTTCGCGCTCGGCCTGGATGCGGAGCAGGCGGGCGGCGTAGTCGAGAATGGATTTCTCGGCGGACTTGCGGTTTTTCTGCCAGGTGGCGTTGCCGAGTTTATTGAGATCCGGGGTCTTGCCGCCGACCCCGATGTATTTTCCTAACAGGTGCGCCTGCTCCAGCGGAACGGAAAGGATGGAGCCGTCCTTGTATTCGATCTGGAGTTCCTCGCCTTCCTCTTCCTGGGCGATGCCTTTGAATTTCCCGATGCCGTATTCGTAATGGACGACGAGGTCGCCGGGCTCGATATCGTCGAGCGTGGCGCGGGCGCGGATGACGCGGGCTTTTTCCACCGAGGAGCGGCGGGCTGCGCCGGGGGTGCGGTAGCGGCCGAAGAGTTCCGAGGAGGAAAGGACGGCGAGCTTCGTGACCGGCAGCGTGAACGAGGAAATCAGCTCGCCGATGACTGGGGTGAGGCCGAGATCGCGTTCGAGGTTTTTGCCGGAGAGTTCGGTGAAGCGCTCGAGTTCGCCTTTCGTGGAGAAGACGATGCCGATGTCCCATGCCTCGCGCTGCCATTCGTTGAGCTGTTTGAAAAAGGTTTCGCGGCGCAGCTCGTCGAGGACGAAGTCGCCGGCGTCGAAGGTGCCGAGCGGGGAGGCGTAGGTGGCGAGGGTGAAGTCTTCTTCGGCGGTGGAGGTGCCGTCGGTGATGAGGAAAGAGGGTGGGACTGCAAGTCCCTCCGACGGACTGGGACTGCAAGTCCCAGCCACGATGTGGATGACTGCGTCATCCGGTTTTAGGTAATCCGCGATGGTCGCCACCGCCGGAGGTTCTGTTAGAAGGAGATCGATTTCCGGGATCTTGCGGGTGGAGGCCTGGGTGTTGAGGTCGAACTCGCGGATGGATTCGAGTTCGGTGTCGAAGAATTCGAGGCGGAGGGGGCGGGGTGATTGGAAGGGGAAGAGGTCGAGGATGCCGCCGCGGATGGCGAAGTGGCCGCGGGCGGTGACGGTGGGAAAACGCTCGTAGCCGTGGGTGGTGAGGGTTTCGGCGAAGGCGGTCGGATCGAGGATGAGGCCAGGCTTGAGGTGAGTGCGGTTGGAGAGGAGGGAGTGGGGGGAGGGGGCGTATTGCTGGAATTGGTCGGAGCCGAGGAGGACGGCAAAGGAATCCGAGATGGCGAGGGTTTCCAGGATCGCGAACCACTCGGCGGCGGTTTCGGGGTCTTGGACTTCCAGGGGCGGGGCTTCCGGGGCGGGCTGAAGCTCGCGATCCGTCTCAGGAGGGCGACCGAAGATCGCCCCCACGTCCGGCAGGACGACGGCTGTGATGCCCCAGAGCTCCAGCTCGGCGGCGAGGCGTTCGCGTTGGCGCGGAGATTCGTGGACGATCCACTGGCGCTTTTTCCCGCGATCGGAAGCGGCGGTGCAGGCGAGCGCGGCGAAAAAGGAATGCGAAGCCTCATCGGCGTGGTCGAACACAGTTTGCCCGTTACCGGTGGCGAAGGGAGCCAGGTGATCGTGGAACTCTGGGGATGTGATGGCTCGGCGGAGCCACGTTGTTTCCGATCTCAAAATGAAGAGGGTTGTTATCCCTTGGTGGCGTTCACGAGTGCCTGGATCAGGGATTTTTTCACCGTTTCCCAGCGCATCGGAATGGAGCGGAGGAAGAAGGAGTGGGAGACGGTGAGACGCACGATGCCGTATTTTTCTGAAGTAAAGTTTGTGGTGAGCCAGTGGACAAAAGGAGTCTCATCGTTGAGCGGAACGGCTGAGGCATTCACTTCACTTGGCAGCAGGTCGGCGGCGGCTTTCGCGATTTCCGCCGCGTTTGGCGATCCGATGTATTCGAAGAGGATTTCCCCTTCGGCGAGCGGGGCGGTGTGGATCAGGAGATGGATGACCGCGTCGTGGCGTTTCAATTCCTCGGTGAGGCGGGTTTCGATGGCGTTGCGGAATTTATCGGCAAGGCGCGTGACGAGTTTATCGCGGGTGGCTTCGGGAAGTTTCGTGGAAATTTTGCTCCAGCGTGTTTCACCGTCCTGCTCTAGGTCGATGAGAAGCCGGGTGACATCGCCGTGGATCAGCGGGGTGCTGAATTTCATGGCGAGGCCTTGGGCGAGGTTCAGCGCGCCGGGTTCCCAGCCATCCGCAGAGCTGACGAGATCCTCCGATCCTTTGAATAGCTCACGGTGCGCCTCCGGAACCGCGCAGGTGGCATTTGTGCAAGTGATGAGGATGGATGCCATCGTGTCTGGCTATGATAGGGTGGATGCGGCTTTGCGCAATACGGGAGATTTGCCCGTTGAGTGGACGTGTTGCAGCCTTCATCAATCCCGTTGTCTTGAATGGTGATGCAAAAATCACGCGGCGGCGGCGAGCGGCAAAGGGTCGAAGGGATTTGCCGCGCAAAGCTAGGTTTTGCAGTGCGGACGCGGGTTCGGTCTGGTTGGAGTATCATTTCCTTCATCTCGCCGCGCATCCGCTTGCCATCCCCGGGCGATCCACCTAAACCTAGCCGCGATGAAGAGACGTTACGCCATCCTATTGATCGCCGGCCTCACCCTGCTGGGCGCCTGCAAAGCGGAAAAACCCGAGACAAAAGCAACCCCTGAGGCCGGGGAGAAAGCCGCAGCCACCACGGCCGCCAAGGTGCGGCTGAAAACGAACAAGGGCGACATCGTCATCGAACTCAACGCGGAGAAGGCTCCGATCACGGTGAAGAATTTCCTCAAATACGTCGGTGAGAAACATTACGACGGCACCGTTTTCCACCGCATCATTGATGGCTTCATGATCCAGGGTGGCGGGATGGCGCTGGACGGCGGCAGGCTCGTTGAAAAACGCACCGGCGCGGGGATCAAGAACGAGAGCAACAACGGCCTGAAAAACGACACCGGCACCATCGCGATGGCGCGCACGAACGATCCGGACAGCGCCACTGTCCAATTTTTCATCAACGTGGCCGACAACGCCATGCTGAATTTCCCAAGCAACAACGGCTACGCGGTGTTCGGCAAGGTCGTCGAGGGCATGGATGTCGTCAATGCGATCAAGGGCGTGAAAACCGGCCCCGGCGATGTCCCGGTGGAGCCGGTCGTTATCGAGAGCGCCGCTGTCGTCGAGTAGGACGGATCTTCCCCGACGCCCATGCAACTCTGGCTCTGCCCGCTGCTGGCTTTCCTGCTCGGTTCTATACCGTTCGGGCTGCTCATCGCGAAGCTCAAGGGCATCGATATCCGCAACCACGGCTCGGGCAACATCGGTGCGACGAATGTCTTCCGCATCGTTGGGAAAAAATACGGGCTCACCTGCCTTTTGTTGGATGCGCTGAAAGGTTTCATCCCGTGTGTAATCGGCATTTCCCTTATCCGTTACGCAGGGATGAAAAACCCGATGATGGTATCCGCCCTCTTGCCTTTCTCAGCGGAATTTCCGATTCTCGACGCGCAGGTTTTCCAAGTGCTCACCGGTTTGTGCTGTGTCCTAGGTCATAACTATTCTCCATGGATTGGCTTCAAGGGTGGCAAAGGCATTGCTACTTCGGCAGGGGTTCTCATTGCGCTAATGCCTGCGGCCGTGGTGATCCTGATCCTCATTTTCACAGCCGTCCTGTTCGCCACTCGCTACGTTGCTGTGGCTAGCATGGTCGCTGCCGCCACTCTCCCGCTGCTCACATTGTGGGGATCTTGGTTTCACGGAAAAATCCAGAACGGCACATGGAATAAGCCGCTGTTCATTTTCTCCGTGCTCATCGCCGTGCTCGCGATCTGGAAACACCGCGCCAACATCGGCCGGCTGCGCATAGGCACGGAGTTGCGTTTCACATGGGGTGGGAAAAGGAAAACGGAGGAACCCAGAACATGACTTTTAAAAGTGTGGCCATACTTGGATCGGGATCGTTCGGCACCGCGATCGCGAAACTCCTTTCCCCGAAGGTCGGTGAAATCCTGATCATCGGGCGCGAGGAGGATGTCGCGCGGGGCATCAACAGCGAGCACCGCAATCCCAAATACCTTTCCGGCGTGGTCTTGCCCGCGAATATCACCGCCGGGACGGATATTGCCGCCGCCGCTGCGCACCCGCTGGTCATTTTTGCCGTGCCCACCGCCGCCACCCGTGCCTGCGCGGAGGATCTCGCCAAAGCCGGGCTGCCCGCTTCCTCCGTCCTGCTGTCCTGCGCGAAAGGCATCGAGAAACACACCGGCGACCGCATGAGCCAAATCCTGCGCGCCTCGCTGCCGTCGAATCCCGTCGCCGTCCTTTCCGGCCCCAACCACGCGGAGGAACTCGCCATCGGCCAGCCCGCCTGCGCGGTCATCGGCTGCGAGGACGCTGCGGTGGCAGACGCCTTGCAGGAGCTGTTCACACTGCCCCAGTTCCGCCCCTACACCAGCAAGGATCTCGCAGGCATCGAGCTGGGCGGCGCCATCAAAAATGTCTATGCCATCGCGGCGGGCATCGCCCATGGCCTCGGCCTCGGGGACAATGCCGTTGCTGCGCTCGTCACGCGGGCGCTTGCGGAAATGACCCGGCTCGGCGTCGCTCTCGGCGGGCGCATCGAGACCTTTGCCGGGCTTTCCGGGGTGGGGGATCTGCTCGTTACCTGTTTCTCCGAGCACTCGCGGAACCACCGTGTCGGCCTCGCGCTGGGCCGTGGAAAATCCCTGGAGGAAGCCATCGGGGATCTCGGCATGGTCGCCGAGGGCGTGCCGAACACCCTTTCCATCTTCGAGGCCTCGCAGCGCGCGGGTGCAAGGACGCCCATCATCGATGCCATCCACTCCATCCTCTACCAACAAAAGCACGCCGCCGAGGCGATGATGGAACTCCTCTCCCGCGACACCCGCACCGAGAGCGAGTGACGATCCGCCGGGCGCGCGCTGAAAGTTGCCTCGTATCTCTGTTTGCTGAACCTGTCCTAGACCGATTACCAAAAAAGCCCGTGCTTTGATTTGGAAGGTCGGGGCAAGATTCCCCAAAAACGGCTTGGGGCTGGAAACCCCAGCCACGATTCAACACGAAAAGACCTTTTGGTAAACGGTCTAAGTAGCACCGGAGAGAGGTAGAAAATCAGCTTTATTGAGAATTAAATTTCGAAAATTGGAATTTCCCGCTACAGCTACGAAGTGGCCGCTAGACCCAAGAACAACACTGCCAACACCGGCTTCCATGTGATCGTGGGAACCGACGAGGGACAGGTGCGTGAGGAGGCCCTGGCGCTTTACAACGAGCTCACCGGCGGCAATGACGACGGCTTCACGCACGAGACCATCGACGGCAATGCCGACAACTCGGAGGGCGCTTACCAGCTTTGCTCCGCCGCGATCCAATCCCTGATGACCATGCCGATGTTCGGCGGCGACAAGGTGGTGTGGTTGCGCAACGTGAATTTCCTCGGCGACGATGTGACTGGCCGCGCTCAGCGCACCGAGGCGGGGGTCGAGGCTTTGCGGGGTGTTTTGGAAAAGGGTTTACCGGAGGGCATCCGCTTCATTCTTTCTGCTGACAAGGTAGACAAGCGGCGGGCGTTCTGGAAATTCTTAGAGAAGAATGCGAGCGTGCGGACGTTCGATAAGATCGACATCAGCCGCGACGGCTGGCAGGACGAGGTCGGACGAATGGTGGAGGGCAGGGCGAGGGAGCTGGCCTTAGATTTCGAGAACGAGGCACTGGAGCTTTTTATCATGCTCGCCGGGGAGCAGACGAAGCAGATCGCCAACGAACTGGAAAAGCTCGACCTCTATCTCGGCACGGAGCGCCGGACGGTGACAGTGGAGGACGTGCGAGCGCTCGTGCCGCGGAGCAAGGCAGCGGTGATCTTCGAGACCGGACAGGCGATCCAAGCAGGCAATATCATCCGGGCGATCCAGCTCATTGACGAGCAGCTCGCCGCCGAGGAATCCGCCGTCGGCATCATGCGCGCCTCGATCATCAATGTCGTCCGCAACCTTTACATGGCGAAGTTGATCCTTGAGAAATTCAAAGCACCCACCGGAATCTACGGAGCCTTCGCCGCCGCTCTTAACAAGCTCCCCGCCGCTGACCGCGCCTGGCTGCCGCAGAAAAAGGACGGCTCCGGTGTGAACGTGTTTCCCATTTTCCTCGCCGTGCCGAACGCGAAAAACTTCGACCTCGAAGGTCTCCAGCGCGTGATGGAACAGACCCAGCGCGCCGACCAAGCCCTTGTGACAACAGGCCTCGACCACCGCCTCATCCTCCACCGCCTGCTAGCGGAGATCGCGGCGGCGAGGAAAGCGAAGAGGTAGGGCTGATCCGGCTCGGTCGACCCTGATCAAAAACGGAGGAGCTGTAATGCCGGAATGGTAGTGAAAACTCACTGAGGCAGGATGAAAGCGATGAGATCCTTTCGGAAGACAAGGGATGCCGCTTCGAGTCCGGTGGCGGCGGCGAGTTAATCCGCTGCAAGCGTGAGAACTGATCGTTCTCGTCGGTGGTGGTAACGAGGGGGAGGTGAGGAGGGGTGAAGAACACCGGCTTGCTTTTGGAGGGGCTTTGTGGGAGTTTTTTCACATGAGCGCATTGTCGGTTTTGCCATCGGATCCCAGCGAGCTTCGTCCGCTGTTGCACGAGGAGATTGATCGGCTTCGTGACGAGAATTTGCTTTTACTCCACAGGGTCGCGATGGAGTTGGAACTCGATGAGGTAACCGAGAGGTTGGATGAAGAGTTCGACAAAGGCAGGGCGGAAGGGAAGCTGGAGCGTTTGCCGGAGATCCTCCGCGAAGCCCGCGAATCGCTCCGATCTCGTCAGATACCATGACCGTGGTGCTGGATACGAACGCTCTGATCCAGATTTTTGGAAGGAAATCCCCGTTTTCCAAGATCAGGGATGCCTTGCGCCATGGTAAACTGAAGCTGGCGGTATCCACTCCCATGCTGCTTGAATATGAGGAAGTGGTTCTCCGCTATTCGGGTTTCGGAGCAGGGGGGGAGTTGTGGAGATTCCTAACATTGATCGATCTGCTGCATGGCAATATCCTGAGAATCGGTTCGGACTACCGCTTCCACACGATCACGGGTGATCCCGATGACGACGCTTTCGCCGATTGCGCCATCGCGGTGGGCGCGGATTTCATCGTCACCTCCGATCATCATTTCAACACGCTGATCGGTTCGGGCTACAAGCCGCAGCCGATCAGGCCGGAGGAATTCATTCGAGTGTATCTGGTGTAATGCTGTTCCGCTATCACCACACATACCGCACTCCGCAGACCGCACCGAAGCCCATTTCATTCTGGCCGGATCCGTGGATGCGGTAATCCTCGTCGAGGAGGTTTTGAAGGGTGATGGTGAGTTGGAGGTTTTCGATGGGTTCGTAGCCCGCGCCGAGGGAGGCGACGAGGTATCCCGGGGTGCCGTTCGTGGGGATGCGCTGGCTGTCGGAGGCTTGGTCTAACGGGTGGACGCGGTCGGCATCGACCGCTCCGCTGAGGCGGCCTTCGATCCACCATTTTTCGTCCGTGGAAGTGTAACGCAAAGCGGTGGAGGCGGTGAAAGGCAGCATCCTGGGAATCCAGCGCTCGGTGGGGGTGCGCTGGCTGATGTCGTTTTTCCCTTCCTGCCATGCGGCGAAAGCGGTGGCGCTCCAGTTCTCATCGATGCTCCAGATCGCCTCGGCCTCGATGCCGTAGAGGGAGCTGTCATCGCCGTTCACCACGAAGGTGTCGGAGCCAACCACATAGGATGAAATAGCTCCGTCGATGCTGAACGTGTGGAAAACGGCGGCTTGGAGCTGGATGTCTTCGTGTGGTTTGCCCCGCCCTCCCAGCTCGAGGGTGAGGAATTTTTCGGGATCCACGTTGGGGGAGCCGTGGCCGTCGAGACCGTTGGCGGAGGCGGCGTTTCCGGTGAGGTCGGCGAGGTTGGGCGAGCGGAAACTCTGCGATGCGGAGGCGTAGGCGAGCCAGTCCTCGCTGATCTCGTAGCTGGCGCGCAGGCTGGCGGAGAGATCCGTCCAAGAATTGTCGCCGGAAATGTCCGCGAGGCCGCCGGAGGGGCGGTATGCCCCCCATTCCGCCCGGGCGTAGGTGAAGCGCGTGCCGCCGGAAATTTCCCAGCGGGAGGCGGGGCTCCACGTGTATTGACCGTAAAGCCCGAGCAGATCATAGGTGGCATCATCGGCGACAGGACGAGAGGCCGGACGGAAGACCAGGCCCGCGCCCGTGTTCCGGAAGGCGTCGCTCGTCACATCGTCATTGTAGTACTCGAAGCCATAGACGAGATGGCCGGGCCCGATGGTGGACTCCAGGGCGAGATCCACACCGAAGGTCTTGACCTCGGCGTTTTGATATTGAAGGAAGTTCGCCGCAGTAAAAGGGGCGGCAGGATTGTTCCGGCGATCCTGCATTTCGCTGTCGGCGGATTTCTGGTAGGAAACGGTCGCGCTCCAGCGGTCGAGCCATGAGCGTTCGTCGGCGATCTCCTGCTCGACGCGGAGGTAGGTGAGTGAACGCTCCTGGTCATAGTTGTTGGCGACCCATGTTCCCGGAGCGGCGATGTGATCGCCATGCGTCCAGCCGGGATTCTGAAGCGTCCGGTGCCACCGCGAGATATCGTCCTGGTTGACGTATTGGCTCGCGAAAGTGAGCGAGGTGCCCTCGGAAAGTTTCATATCGAAGCGCAGGTCGTAATCCTGCTCCCCGTAACCGGTGCCGCGCATGGTTCCCACCGCGGAGTCCTCGATATCGCCGAAGTCTTTCTGGGTGATTCCGAGGTGCAGTCCGTATTTCCCGCCCACGCCGAAGCTGCTCTCGATGCGGCCTACGTGGCTGCCTTGCCCGTTGCCCGTGAATTCATAGGATGCGGCGCCGTGGCTGAAAAACGCGCCTTCGGTTTCATCCATGAAATTCGAAGATTTCGTGAAAGCGTTGAGCGTGCCGCCGATCGCATCCGAGCCGTAAAGCACCGAGCCTTGGCTTTTTACCAGCTCGATGTGATCCAGGGAATACGTGTCCACCGTGTTCCAATATTGGATGGGGCCGCTGCGCCAGGTCGAGTTGTTGAGGCGGACCCCATCGACGAGCAAAAGGTTCTGTCTTCCGGTGAATCCGCGTATGAAAGGCGAGCCGTGGCCATGGGTCGTTTTCTGCACCAGCACACCAGGAGTGAATTGCAGTGCCTCGGGAAGTGTGCGGCGCGCTTGTTCACGGATGAGCTGCTCAGTGATGATTGCCACAGTATAGGGCAGGGCCTGATTTTTTTCCGAGCGTGTGGCGGTGATTACCAACGGATCGAGGAAATCCTGAGCGGAGACGGTTATGATGCTGGCAAGCAGGGTAAGTGGAAGATATGATTTCGCGTTCATCGGAAGTCATTGGTTAAGGTGAACCGAGAGTTCGGACAAGATTCCTTTAGGGACGAAAATTATCCAATTCATTGAAAAGCGGTCGTGAATCGCCCTAGGGAATCCATTTTATCGACAAGCTACCTGATTCATGTCTCATTGGGTTCGAAATACTTCATGGATAAAAACCGACCATTTCTTCTCGAATCACGCTCCCTATCCGTTTGGCTGGCGGTAGGCGTCGGGACATTTGTGTTGGTGGGATCGGTGGCGATGATGGGATTTTTCCAGTATTTGGCCCGGGCGGAGGAGGTCACGGCATTGGAATCGATTGGCCGGACGAACGCGCTTTTCCTCGATCAGAACAAGCTGCCGCAGACCGGGCACATGGCTACGCAGATCGGGCGGGTGATGGGGGCGGAGGTGAATTTCATGGAGACACAAAGCCAATCTGCCGACGGCATGGCAAAGCGCGAGGGTGATATCATCCGTGTTGGCTTCGAACTCGAAAGCGGGCGCGAGGTTTGGTTTTCCCGAAAGGTGGGACAGCACGGTGCGCTTCCTGTTTGGAAGCGGCTCGACGCGCGTTTGGCCCTCGGCGGTTTTTGGGCTTTGTCGCTCGTTTTCTCGCTATGGCTGGGTCGAAAAGTCACAAGCCCGCTGGCGAAACTGGAGGCCGCGTTGTCTGGGATCGGTGGCGATGAGGCACCGCGCGGCTTACCGAAAACAGGGCCGCGCGAGATCGTCAGTCTGGCTGCCGCGCTGCGGCAAACGCATGCCTCGTTGATCGAGGAAAGGGACAGGCGCAGGCACGCGGAACGGCTCGCGCTGCTTGGGCGGATGGCGACCAGCCTCGCCCATGAAGTCCGCAATCCGGTCTCTGCAATTCGGCTGCACGCGCAGTTGTTAGAGAGGGTCTGCGCGCCCACCGAAAGAGAATCCGCGAACCTAATCGTCGGCGAGGCGGGCCGCATCGAAGCGCTGGTCAACCAATGGCTGCGCTACGCGAAACCCGAGCCGGTGAAAATGCTTCCGGTCGATCTTCCCGAACTGGTGCGTGAGGCGCGGCTCAGCCTCGGCCCGCAGGCGCAACATGCCGGGGTCGGGATCCGCGAAGAGATCGATCCTGCGTGGAAGGATCACCCGGTGAACGGCGACCGCGAGCGGCTGCGGCAAGTGCTTTGCAACCTGCTCCTCAACGCGATCCAAAGCATGCCCACCGGCGGCGCGGTGACCGTGCGGATTTCACCCGGCGCGCTGCAGGTGGAGGATCAGGGCGGCGGTTTCAGCGAAAAGGCACTCGCGCGTTTCGGCGAGCCGTTCCTTTCCGAACGCGAGGGCGGCATGGGCCTCGGGCTGGCTGTTTCTAAGGAAATCATCGAATCCCACGGCGGCAAAATTTCCGCCACCAACCTGCCCGGCGGCGGCGCGTGTCTCCGCATCGCTTGGCCGTAAAACGAAACGAACCATGGCATCCATCCTGATCATCGAAGACGAACACGCGCTGGGCAACGCGCTAGCTCTCGCCGTCCGCCGCCTTGGCCATCTGCCGACGCTGGCCGCGAGCGGCGGGGCGGCCTTGAAACAGCTCGGCGAGCGGAATTTCGAGGCCATCGTGATTGACATCGGGCTGCCGGATGTGAGCGGGCTGGAAGTCCTGCGGAAAATCCGCGCTGCGGGATCGATGGTGCCGGTGCTGGTCATCAGTGCTCACGCCACGCTGGATCATACGATTACTTCGCGGAAACTCGGGATCGCCGATTACCTAATCAAGCCGCTCGACCTCCAGCGCTTCGAGGAAGTCATTTCAACGCTGGTGACGAAAAGTGTCTTCATCGCCGCACCCGCTGAGCGCCCGGCGATTTCATTGATCGGCGCTTCGCCGGGCATGCACCGCGTTTTTCTCGGCATCGCGCGCGCCTGCGGAGGCGCTCCTCCCGTACTGATCCACGGAGCCAGCGGCACGGGGAAAACGCTCGCCGCGCGCCTGATCCATACAAACGGCAGCCGCGCCGCCGAGCCGCTGCGGATGATAGAGTGCGGCTCGATCCATGGCGCCGATTCGCTGCGCGCCTACCTGGCCGACCCGAAGGGCACGCTGGTCCTGGAGGATATCGACACCCTCACGCCAGAGCTTCAGGGCGTGCTCGCCGAAGCGATGGGGCGGACGGATGTCCCGCTGCCGCGATTGATCGCCACCATGCGCGCCGATCCTCGCGATCCCTCGATCGAAAGCACCCTGAGGGCGGACGTTTTCTACGCGTTCAGCGCCCTCTCCATCGCGATGCCCGCGCTGCGCGACCGCACGGGCGACATCCCCGCCCTGAGCCGGTTTTTCCACGGACTCCATGGCGATGCCGCAACCTCCTTCGAGATCTCCGCTGCTGCCCTGTGTGCGTTGCAGGCCTACTCGTGGCCTGGAAATGTCCGCGAACTGCGGCATGTGATCGAACTTGCTCTCGCGATGAGCCGCGGCGGCGTGCTGTTGCCCGGTCATTTGCCACCGCATGTCGCCGATGCCCTGCATAGTTCTGGCGGAAAAGTCGTCGGCGGTGAGCTTGATGCGGTGATCGCGCGTTGGCTCGATTCGCAGTTGGAAATGACACCTGAGGCAAACTGGCAATACGACGCCCTACTTGAGAAAGTCGAGAGCTCGATGCTCGGCCACCTGTTAGAGCGTTTTGAAAACCGCCCCACCCGCCTCGCTTCCGCGCTGCGCCTCAATCGCGCTACGCTTCGCCAGAAGCTTCGCCGTGCGGGGTTATCCGGGGATGCGTGATTTCCCGCGCCTGCCATGGGAATGCGGGCATCGTTGACTAGGCCTAGACCGTTTGCGAAACGGTCTAACCCGAAATCCGAAGTTGCAGGGGGAATCATCGGGCTCAAAGAGGCAACCGCCCGTCAGGTTGATGACACCTGGGGGCGGTTGGGTAAGGTTTGCTGATTACGGAGAAGCTCGTTCGAGATTCCCGGGACGTTTGTCAGGGTGCTGCTGCCGGGGGATAAACGACTCGGTAGAAGGCGGCGGGTGACACACGGTTTTGATCTTGATAGTTGGTGGCGCCGGTCACCGGATCAGCGGTTACTGTGTCGATTTCCGTCCATGAGTCGGTGGCCAAGGTCGTTGAGCGCTGGATGCCGTAAGTGCGTCCGGGAATGCCGGTGAATACAATATTGGCAACACCGGGCGCGATTGTGATGGTTGGGCTTTTTCCGTCGGCGGCGAAGAGCGGGTCTGCGCCGCTACTTACCGTGACGCTTACCGTTGTTGTCGCATTGTTGTAATTACCGGTATCCGTGGGGGTAAATGTCACACCTTGGTTAGCCGTTCCCACGGCGGGGATCGTTCCGGGAGTCGTGAAGGCAAATGTCCCATCCGTGCTGGCGAAACCGCCCGTCAAGCTGGACGATGCCAAGGTCTCGCCGGAAGTGATGCCAGAGGCCGTGGGCGCGGTGGTGATAGTAGGCGTCGCTTTGCTGGTGGTGACGCTCACGGTGGTGGTCGCGTTGTTGTAATTGTCCCCATCAGTCGGCGTGAATGTGACTCCATGGCTTGCGGTTCCTGCGTTGGGCGCGGTGCTAGGCGTTGTGAAGGCAAATGTGCCACCCGTGCTGGCCTCGCCATCTGTCAGATCGGAGTCAGCCAAGGTTTCCCCAAAAGTGATGCCGGAGGCCGTGGGCGCGGTGGTGATAGTAGGCGTCGCTTTGCTGACGACGTTGCCAGAGGAAGCAGTGGTGATGTTGACCGAAGTGGCTCCCGAGCTGCTTAGGACGATGTCTTTGGAATTGTAATTGCCTGAGACAAGCGCAGTCGCAGCGAGGCGGATTCGCAGGGAGCCACTGGCAGTTCCGCTGGACTGGGTGAAGGTCGCGGTAGAACCATAGGAAGTTCCATCGGAGGAGACTTCGAAACCAGTTGGGGCGGTGGCGGTAAGATTCTCGGACAGGCCAGCACCCGAAATGGCGAAGCTTTGTTCCGTTGATGGTGTGCCGTAGGTGGTGGTGAATGCCGCGGTTGTGTCAGCACCGGTGATCGTTCTGGCGATGACCACATCGCCGTTGAAAATCAGGCTTGAGGGGCCGCCGGTGCCACCACTTTGGGTCGGTGATCCGTTAAACCCGGTCGCAGAACCGATGAATCTGAATGTGATGGTAGATAAGTTATTGAAGTCGGTTGATGGAAGCGTGATTGACGTGGTTGAACCCGAAGTAAACGTTCCGATTGATGTGGCATAATCATCCACACTGGAACGAACATCAAAGCTACCTGGGCCCGTGGGCGAGCTGCTCCAAGTTCCAGAGATGATGGCATCATTCAGATTGACCAAATAACCGGAAGCTGCTGACAGCGTTGCCGTCAAGTAGTTTGCCGTTGTGTTCCATCCGGATGAGCTGTAGCGAGTGGATGAACTACCTCCCGTGAGACCGACTCGCGCAAGGGATGCGCTTTCCAAATTTGTTTTTTGGGTTGTGGCGGCAAGCGGGCTCGCTGCTGTTCCACTCCACGGGCCAGTCCAGTTGGCTAGTGGAGGCACAATCACTGTCAGGGTGCGAACCACACTCGTCGCAGCGTTGTAATTTATATTTCCTGCCTGAGATGCGGTGATGGTCGCTGTGCCGGCACCTACGATTGTGACGTCGTTTCCAGTGATGGTGACCACCGAAGAAGCGGGATCAGCCACGAATGTGACCGGTAGGCCAGACGGGGTTACTGTTGCTGTTAACGCGAACTGTGCATCTGTAGTTAATTTATCCGGTAAGGCCAAAAAGCTGATGAATTGGTTTACCTTGTCAATGACTCCGAGCAAATTACTTGGCTGGGTTAAACTGTAGTTTCCCGCATCGGCACCGCCCAAAGTCAAAGCGGCGGTGACCGCGATGTCAGTTCCTGCGTTTACGTCGGAAAAAGTTCCGGTGCTGGTCGCGATCGTGACCACATCGGGGCTGATTACACCCACCAAGGTGGCTCCTGTGATGGTGGCAGCGTCCGTGGCATTGTAGGGGCGGGTGGTCACGGTGGAGCCGGTGACGGTCAATGCGAGTTTCGTGATTTCAGCTGTTAGGCCGGTCGGTTGGGTGACTGAGTAGTTATCCGAAGGGGCGGTGAAGCCGGTGATGGTGATGGGCTTGGATGGGGCGGCGGTTGCATCGGAGAACGAGGCTGTGGGCGTTCCTGCGACGGCAAAATCATCGCCATTTTCCAATCCAACATAGGCGGCCGTGCCGCTGATAGTGGCTGTGGTAGTGCGATCGTAGGCCTTGTCATTTCCAGTCAAGCCGGTGATGGAAAGTTCTTTTTTCGCGACGTTGCTCGAGGCGGTGGCGATGGTTTTGGAAGCAGCTCCACCACCTGCGACGGTGATGTTTCCCGAGTAGGCTCCAAATGGGCTGGCGGCGGCGAGGCGTAGATAAACGGTGGTGGCTCCCAACGTGCCGCTGGCAGGCAAAGTCAGCGAGGTGCTGTAGCCGGAACCGATACTGCTGGAAACTTCAAAACCAGCGGGAGGTGTGACCGTCAAATCGCCCGTCAGGAAAATGCCGGAAACCGTGAAGCTGGAGGGGGCGGCGGATGGTGTGCCATAGGTCGTATCGACCGCTACAAGGGCACCTGTAACCGTGATGGTTGGTTCAGCAGTGACCGTCAGTGTTGCGGATACGTAGGTCGGAAGATAGTTGGTGATATCGAAGGTGCCATCGACCGCTGCTGATGGGGTTACTTGATCCGTGTAGGCACCTGCAGCATCGCCCGAGGCGGCTCCCGTCCCGTAGGTGATGGTCACGGAGCCGATCGTTTCAGAGCCGACAAGGCCATCGCTGGTAAATGCGGTTGAACCGGTGACCGGGCTCGCCAGCGTATCTCCGGAAGCTTTGGTAACTGCGTTCGCGGTGATAGTGAGCGCTTTTGGGTCCACCGTAAGGCTTCCATTGTTGTAGGTGATGATGTAGTTGCTGGCCGTGAAAGTTCCGCCCGATGCAGCACTTGGAATGATCGGATAAGAACCCACTGCAGAAGCAGCCGGACTGCCGCTGGAGGTTAGGGTCACCGCTCCGATGGTTTCGGAATTTTCCAATCCGACAGGACTGAATAAACTGGTGCCGAGCGGTAACGTGGCGCCGTAGGTCTTAGTCTGGTCACTGGCGGTGATCGTCAAGGCTTTTGCCGTGACCCTATTCCCGTCTTCTGCCGTCGTTATATTCACAGAGGTTGCGCCGGTGGTGGATAATACGATATTTTTGGAATTGTAAAATGCTACCGCCGCCGGGGCTTTGAGCCGCAGGGACAGTGTTCCGCTGGCACTACCTCCGCTTTGAGTGAATGTCGCTGTTCCGCCATACGTGGCTCCATCGCTGGCAACTTCAAATCCGGATGGGGCGGTCGCCACTAGGTCCGCCGTCAGGTTTGCTCCCGAAACGCTGAACGTTTGTGCGGTGGATGGAGTGCCGTAGGTGGTGGTGATGGCGGCGGGGATGCCTGAGGCGGAGATGGCTGGGTCTGCTGCTGCGGCGGTGGAAGTGACGGCTACGTTATCAATCTGCATCTTGTCCCGACTCCCCGAGCCGGTAACACTACCGGCGTGGTTGTAGAAACGGAGCCTTGCCGTAGAGGAGTTGTTGAAACTTACGGGTAGGGCCACCGAAGTGATGGAACCGTTTGAACTGCTGACCTTGTCGAGCACCTGAGCCCCTGTCAGCTCTGTGAACGTAGTATTATCCGTACTTGAAAACACACGCAACGAAGTCGGTCGCGTTCCACCGCTGTTGTCGATTGCCGACCAGTCAAAACTTAAAGTTCCTGCCGTGCGCCCAGTAAAGTTTAGGAGCAAATCCACTGCTACGGCTTCTGGCGTTGCACCTGATCCTGTGGAAAGAAAGACCAT
>CAMCXJ010000020.1 GCA_945883455.1 Prosthecobacter debontii | reverse complement strand
GTCGAACTTTATCGCTCACAAATGGATCAGATCGTCGCCTTTGGTGGGACACCCATCCTTTTCCAAACCACCCGATTTCATTCATGGAAGCCCTCCGAGATCGTCGATCTCTATGCAAAGGTCTGCGAAGGATATGATTCTGTGATCGGCTTTGAGCTGGGCTCCATGTTCGCGCCCAACGGGATGATATTCAAAGAGGAAACCATCCGCGGTCTGATGGAGATTCCCGCACTTAAGGGTATAAAGCACTCTTCACTCGACCGCGGAATCGAACTCCGCCGCCTTCAGATCAAGGACGAGATCCGCCCGGATTTTAAAATTTTTACCGGCAACGATCTCGCTATCGACATGACCGAATACGGCTCCGATTACCTGCTCGGTCTTGCTACATTTTGTCCTGAGCTTTTCGCCCTGCGCGACAAGTATTGGCTGGAGGGAGATGAGCGTTACGACGCGCTGACCGACGCGATCCAATACCTAGGCAATGTCTCGTTCCGCGCGCCAGTACCTGCTTATAAGCACTCCTGCGCGGTTTTCCAGCACCTCATCGGCCGCTGCACTACCCCGCTCACGCATCCGAAATCCGCAAAGCGGCCGGAGTGGGAGGCGGAGATCTTGGCCGATTGCGCGGCACGGCTTTCGTATCGCATCGGTTAGGTTTTTTCGAGGAGCTCTATTCCGACCCTAACAGACTGCAAGACAAAGTCCTAACCGGCCGAATCACCCTGAAGCCACGCTTCCCCATGACACCTTCGCAGCTCGCCGTCCATACCTTCACCAATCAGCCTTGGTCTATCCACGAGTGCATAGAGAACTACGCCCGCGCGGAAATCGGCGGTATCTCGATATGGCGTGAAACCATCGCGGAGCAGGATTTGAAAAAGGTCAGGAAACACCTCGACGATTCAGGCCTCATCCCAGTTTCCCTCGTGCGCGGCGGATTTTTCACAGGTAAAACAATATCCGGTCGGACAGATTCCATCGCACAAAACCTTGCCGCACTCAAGGAAGCGGAAATGCTGGGACTACCCTCTATCGTCCTCGTTTGCGGAGCCACTATCGGCCAATCACCCGAGGAAAACCTCACCCAGATCGAGGAGGGCATACGCGCCATCATCCCCGCCGCCGAGTCCGCGAACATCCGGCTTTCGATCGAGCCACTGCATCCAATGTACGCAGCCGACCGCTCCGCCGTCGCCTCCCTGCGCGACGCGAACCTCCTTGCCCAGCGCATCAACCACCCGCTCGTAGGCATCGCCATCGACACCTTTCACGTCTGGTGGGAAAACAACCTCGAAACGGAAATCAAAACCTGCGCGGAGCACGGTCACCTCTTCGCCTTCCATATCTGCGAGTTCAAGCCCGACTTCGAACATTTCTTATTAGATCGTGGCCTCCCCGGCGAAGGGGTCAACGCCACCCCTCGCATCCTCCGCCTCGTCCGCGAATCCGGCTTCACCGGCCTCACCGAGGTCGAGATATTCTCCCGCAAATACTGGGCGATGAACCAGCACGATTTCCTCCAAAAAATCCTCACCTCCACCCAAGATCTTTGAAAAAATTATGAAACACATCGGCATTATTCTCAACGGCGTCACCGGACGCATGGGCACCAACCAGCACCTTGTCCGCTCCATTCTTGCGATCCGCGACCAAGGCGGCGTCCTCCTTCCCGATGGCACCCGCCTGATCCCGGATCCCATTCTAACAGGTCGCAATGCCAACAAGCTCGCCGAGCTCGCGAAGAAACACGGAGTTGAGCGTTTCACCACCGATCTCGACGCCGCCCTCGCCGATCCCTACAACGAGATCTTCTTCGACGCCTCCGGCACGCCCCACCGCATCCCATTCCTTGAGCGCGCCATCGCCGCCGGGAAACATGTCTATTGCGAGAAACCCACCGCCACCGAATACGCGGAAGCCCTGCGTATCGCCGAGATCGCGGAAAAAGCAGGCGTAAAAAACGGCACCGTGCAGGACAAGCTCTGGCTGCCCGGCATCCGCAAATTTCAGCTTCTCAAGGAGCAGGGCTTCTTCGGGAAAATCCTATCCGTCCGCGGCGAGTTCGGCTACTGGGTCTTCACCGGCGAGCACGAGGGTCAGCCTATCCAGCGCCCCTCATGGAACTACCGCTCTGAGGACGGAGGTGGCATGATCGTCGACATGCACTGCCACTGGCGCTACGTGATCGACAACCTGTTCGGTAACGTCACCCGCGTTTTCTGCAAGGCCGCCACCCACATTCCCGAGCGCTTTGATGAGAACGGGAAATCCTACGCCTGCACCGCCGACGACTCCGCCTATGCCCTTTTCGAAACTGACACCGGCGTCACTTGTCAGTTCAACTCCTCGTGGAACGTCCGCGTTCGCCGCGACGACCTACTCACCATGCAGGTCGATGGCACTGAAGGTTCCGCCATCGTCGGCCTCCGCAAATGCTGGGCGCAGCACCAATCTGTCACCCCGCGCCCGATCTGGAACCCGGACATCGATTCCCCCATCGATTACTATGCGAACTGGACGGAAGTTCCCGACCAACTCCACTTTGACAACGCCTTCAAGATTCAGTGGGAGATGTTCCTCAAGCACGTCGCCATCGACACGCCATTCAAATGGACTCTCCGCGAAGGCGCGAAAGGCGTCCAGCTCGCCGAGCTATCGATCAAGTCCCACGAGCAAGGCCGTTGGATGGACGTTCCCCAGTAGCGGCGATCTTCGGTCGCCGCTCTTTATTCCAGAAGTTTCCGCAAAGTGGCGGTAATTTCCTCCCGCGAGAGCACGCTCGCCGCCACGGCGAGCGTGAGGCTTTCCCATGCGTTCGCATCGAGAACCTCGTTGGGAAGCAGATCATTCTCGCTGAGAAAAACGAGGCAAGTGGCGAGCGCCATGCGTTTGTTCCCGTCCACGAACGGATGGTTGCTGCACAGATAGTAAAGATAGGCCGCCGCGATCTCGACAGGCTCGCTGATCATCGGACTTCCCATCATCGTGGCCTGCGGAGCGGCGACCGCTGACTCCAGGAGTTCCATCGAACGAATCCCCTCCCCGCCTCCATGCGCGGCAAGAACCTCCGCGTGGACGGCGAGAACCGCTTCCACCGTGGGATGCTTCAGGTGGGCTCTCATGACAGCCTGCGGAAAAGTTCACTGTTCTTCCCAATCAACCTCTTGGCCGTTTCGGAAGCCTGCGACGCCTCGATCCTTTCCTGCCTGAGTGGCTGTAATGTGATGCCGCCGCCTGAATGGATCTCCAGGTTCACCTCATCCCCAACCTTCAGCCGCGCAAGTTCCATGATCGCGTTGTCGAAAATGATACCCTGTGAGTTCCCGATTTTCGTAATTTTCTTAATCATGCGGTAATACTACGTTTTACCGCCCCGAAATCAAGTCACAAAAAAGAGCCAGACGGATCCCGCCAGGCTCTTCCTTAGAGTTTAAAACTTAAAACTTAAAGTTTCTCAAAGCTGCACATTCCAGCGCAGCAGGCGGCCCCACGTGTTCCACTCAGTGGTGACCACATTGCCGTCCTTGTCGAAGGTCGCGCCGTGGGGGGAGGTGGTGATGCCTTCGCGCCATTTGTCGGGGGCGACATTGTTGGTATTGAATTCCTGGGGGTTGTCGTTCGCGCCGAGGCGCTTGAGCACTTTGCCTTCTTTGTCCAGGATGCTGATGCCGCTGGCAAGCTGGGCGACGCAGACGAGATCCCCGTGGAAATCGACGGTGCAGGGCTTGAGGATGCCGGTGGCGTAAACGCTGAGGAAATTGCCTTCGAGATCGAGGTGGATGAGGCGGTCGTTCGTGCGGTCGCAGACAAGGATGCGGGCCGGTTCGAAACGGGTGTCGAACGCGAACTTATGGGCGGTCTTGAGATTCCATGGTTCGCCTTTGCCCGCCGTGGCGCGCTTGAATTTGCCGTCGGCT
The DNA here is from genome assembly GCA_945883455.1 of Prosthecobacter debontii. Classification (GTDB taxonomy): domain Bacteria; phylum Verrucomicrobiota; class Verrucomicrobiia; order Verrucomicrobiales; family Akkermansiaceae; genus Luteolibacter. The sequence continues at coordinate 15,482 of CAMCXJ010000020.1, read as the reverse complement.
CCAAAGATCAGGAGACGGTCGGAGGCGTATCCGTCGATGAGATAAATGTCACCGTTCGGCGCGCGGTCGGCGTGGGTGAGGGCGAATTTTGTGCCGATCTCCGCCGGGATCGCGGTTAGAGGAATTTCCAGCAGAACCTCGCCGGTAAGTGAGAGCTTGAGGAACGCGGTGGTCTGGTCTCCGAGGCAGGCGGCGTAGATCACGTCCTTGTCTTCCTCCTTGACCATCGTGAAGCCGTGGAAGTTGTTGCGGGCGTTGGGAAGGTTCCGCAGATATTTCCCGGAGGCATCGTAAATCTGAACGCCGTTCTTTTCCCCGCCGACGACGGAAACGTAGAAGTTCCCCTCCGAATCCACATCGATCTCCCCATGGGAATCGCCGATGGTCTGAAGGCCTTCGGGCGTTGTCGGCCAACCCTTCAAGTAATCATATTCGTGGGCGGCGGCGAAAGTCGCGATCGCGACGGTGGTAAGCAGTGCTGTTTTCATAAGTTTCAAATTTCAAAATCCAAACTTCAAAAAGAAGGACACAGCTATGTTGCACGCCAATTCGGATGCGTCGATATCGGATCGTAAAAAATCACGGCGAAAGCGAACCCCTCTTCCTTGAGATTTGAAATTTGAGTTTTGAATTTTAAGCGCACTTCGGACAGGTCCCGAAAAACTCCAGCTCGTGGTAGAGTCCGCGGTATCCGGTTTTCTCACGGATCTCGTCTTCCAGCTTGTGGACGGGGCATGGCGCCTTGATGGATTCGATTTTCCCGCAGGCGGTGCAGATCAGGTAGTCGCTGTGTTTGCCGGGCTGGAGGAGGGTGAAAAAGGCCGCCCGCTCGTGGAGTCCGAGGCGGCGGATGATGGCGTGTTCGCAAAGGCGTTGGAGAAGGCGGTAAACAGTGGCCTTGTCGCATTGGTCGGAGAGGCGCTCGGAGGAAGCGAGTTCCGCGAGGGTCATGGGCCGGTCGGCCTCGATCAGGGTGGTGATGAGTTCCTCAAGCGCTTTCGTGCGGCGCAGGCCGACCTCCCGGCAGCGGGCGATGGCTTGTTTGACTAGATTTTCCGGCATCGGTTTAGAACAGTCTGGTCTGGGTATCCTCGGATTTCAAGGGCGGAGGCGGCGCGCCGATTTTTTCGTAAGCGGCCGGCATCGCGGTGCGTCCGCGCGGGGTGCGCTGGATGAAGCCCTGCATGATCAGAAACGGCTCGTGCACTTCCTCCAGAGTCGCCGCGTCCTCGCCGACCGCGACCGCCAGCGAGCTGAGACCGACCGGGCCGCCGCCGAATTTGTAAATCATCACTTCGAGCAGGCGCTTGTCCATTTCGTCAAGGCCGTCGGAATCGATCTCGATCATCGCGAGCGCGGCGGCGGCGATTTCGCGGTCGATGATACCATTGCCGCGCACCTGGGAGAAATCCCGCACCCAGCGCAGCAGGGCGTTTGCCACACGCGGGGTGCCGCGGGAACGGGCGGCGATCTCCAGCGCGCCGGGGCGGTGGATTTCCGTTTCCAGAAGCCCCGCCGAACGTTCGATGATATCGGCGAGTTCCTCGCGGTTGTAGTAGTCGAGCCGGTTGATCAGGCCGAAGCGCGAGCGTAGCGGCGCGGTGAGCATCCCGGAACGCGTGGTTGCGCCGACGAGGGTGAAGCGCGGCAGGTTGATCTGGATCGACCGCGCCGAGGGACCGGAGTCGATGATGATGTCGAGCCGGTAGTCCTCCATCGCGGGGTAAAGGTATTCCTCGATGGCAGGATGGAGGCGGTGGATCTCGTCGATGAACAGGATGTCGCCTTTCTGGATGTTTGTGAGGATGCCGGCGAGGTCGCCCGCCTTCTCGATCTGCGGCCCGGAGGTGGTGTGCATCTGGGTGCCCGCCGCCTTGGCGATCAGGTTTGCCAGCGTCGTTTTTCCCAAGCCCGGCGGCCCGGAAAGCAGCACGTGGTCGAGCACGTCGCCGCGCCGTTTCGCCGCCTCCAGCATCAGCAGCACACGATCCTTGACCTTCTCCTGCCCGATGAACTCGGAAAACGCGGGAGGCCGCAGCGAGACATCGAAGGGTGTCGCGGGCGCGGTGGTGGTCTGTTGGTAAAAATTCTCGGGCATCCTTCGCGCAAAGGTTCTAGTCGATACGCCCGCCGAGGGGAAGGGCGGATTAGGGAGCACCCGAATCTTGTTTGAAGCCTAAACACCCTCGCCCGGGCTAAAGCTGTCCACTTCGCGCCGCCCACAGCGACGGCGGTACTTCCGGTTCTGGGATTCAAAGGGAAACGGTAAGATTCCCCCGTCCCCACCAACTGCGGAATTGATCTCTATTTCCCGCCGCCTATCTTCCCCGCATGAGCGACACGACACTACGCATTTCCGACGACATCAAGAACGCCATGCGGGCGAAGGATTCCACCGCACTCAACGCCCTGCGCGCGTTGAAAAGCGCGATGACCAACGCCGCCATCGAGAAGGGCGGTTTGGGCACGGTGCTCGATGAACAGGAAATTCTCGCGGTGATCCGCAAACAGATCAAGCAGCGCCAGGACTCCATCGAGCAGTTCGAAAAAGCCGGCCGCGCGGAGCTCGCCGCGAACGAGAAGGCGGAGATCGCGATTCTTTCCGCCTACCTCCCGGCCGCGCTCACGGAAGAGCAGATTGCGGAAATCGTCGAGCAGGCGTGCGCCGAAACGGGAGCCGCCTCGAAGGCGGACATGGGCAAGGCGATGAAGCGCGCGCAGGAGCTTTCCGAAGGTCGTGCCGACGGCAAGCTGCTCTCCGCCGCCGTGATGAAACGGCTTGCGTGAGGGAACGTGGCGGCGGATTGCATCCGCCATGCCTATCTCTGTTTGTTAGGGGCTGGGCGGATACAATCCGCTGCCACACCGCAGGAACCGTAGCTTGCTCTTCCGACCTTGCGCGTGTTTTATGCAGTCATGTTACGAATTTTCCTCAGTGCTCTTTTCCTCGTATCCACCGTCCACGCCGTCACCATCTCCCACGCCGAGGCGGGCAAGCACATCGGCCAGGAGGTAACCGTCACCGGCAAGGTCTCCGGCGTGCGCACGATCCCCTCGGGCATGACTTTCGTAAATTTCGGTATGCGCGGTGCGGCGGATGCTTTTACGGCGGTGGGGAAACCGGGCGTGGTCGATGGGCAAGCGCTACAGGCCTACCAAGGCAAAGATGCGGAAGTCACCGGTACGGTTGAGCTTTACAGGGACAGCCCGCAGATCGTCCTGAAATCGGCAGAGTCCATCCGCCTTTCTGGCACGGCCCCCGCACCGCAAGCCGGAACGCCGGAAGCGGAAACACCCGAGATACCCAAGCCCGCAGAAACTGCGCTCGGTGTCTTCGAGATCGAGCCGCTGGATCTCAAGCTGGAGCGGGAAGAAGTGCGCATGGCCGGCAAGTCACCCTCCGGATTCGTCCCGACGAATGCCGAGGTCTTCATCGCCATGCCCAAGGATTTCAAGCCGCAAGCGGGACAGCGGGTGCTCGCCGTGGTGCCGGATTTCAAGAGCGAGGAGGAGCTCGAAAAACTCGTCAGGCAACACGCCGAGGTCGCTGTGCCGAAAGGTTGGGTGGTGCTCACCGCGCATTGCCCAACGCCCGATGAATTTCCCACCGACGGCCTCTACGCCGCCGTCATCAGCGGCACGATGCGGCATCTCGCGAGCAGATATCCCGGCGCGGAGGATTGGCCACTTTTCATCGCGGGAAGCTCCATGGGAGCGGGTCGCGCCAGTCTCGCATCCGGCGCGCTGATCAAGGGAGACTTCGATATGCAGGGTATTTTCCTCTGCTCCCTGAAATGGCAGGATCTCACGAAATCTATCAAAACTTTTTCCCCATCGAAAAACGCGATCAGGAACATGAAAGTGTTTATCGCACACGGCGAGAAAGACTTCTACGCGACGAAAGCGCAGAGCCTTGAGGAGGCGCAAGAGATCCGCGAGGCGGGCGTGAAAGAAGTACGCCACGAAGTCCACCCCGGACGAGGCGGCATGGACGCGGCGAGCCTATTGAAAGCCTTAGACTGGTTCGCGGAACCAGAGTGACAAACCGTTTCGCCATTGCCCATTCCCTAGGGCATGCTAAATACCTGCCCGATGTTTGAGGTAAGACTAAAACCCGATATGGTCGAGCGCGCACTGGTCGTGCGGCTGTATTTCGACAAAAGCGAGGAAGCGGAGTCCGCCTCGCTGCTGGCGGAGCTGGGCGAGCTCGTTTCCACACTCGGCATCGGCATCGCAGAATCGGTGCTGGCCCGCTCGCGCGAGATGCATAAGAAATTTCTCTGCGGCACCGGCAAGGCGGCAGAGATCGTGGAGCTCGCCAAGGCACACGAATGCGACGTCATTGTCATTGATAACAACCTCTACCCCTCCCAACAGCGCGAGTGGGAAAAACTCGCCGACCTCTGCGTGATCGATCGCGAGGAGGTCATTCTCGATATCTTCGCAAAGCGCGCCCACACCCGCGAAGCACGCCTTCAAGTGGAGCTGGCCCGGATGCAATACGCCCTGCCCCGCCTCGCGCGGATGTGGGGCCACCTTGACCGTGAAGGCGGCGGAGGTGGTTCCGGCGGTGGCGGTGGAGCTGAGCGTGGCATGGGCGAGAAACAGATCGAGATCGACCGGCGGCTCGCCCACATGAGCATCGACCGCTGTAAGCGCGAGCTAGATGTCGTCCGCAAACAGCGCAAAACCCAGCGCAAGGAACGCGAGAAATTCGAGACTCCACACGCCTCTATCGTCGGCTACACGAATGCCGGGAAATCCACTCTGCTCAACCTCCTTTCCGGCTCCGACGTTCTCGCAAAAGACATGCTTTTCGCCACGCTCGACACCACCACCCGCCGCATCGAGCTGCCCGACGGCCAGCCGCTTCTCATCACCGACACGGTGGGCTTTGTTAGAAATCTCCCCCACCGCCTCGTCGAAGCGTTCAAGGCCACGCTGGAGGAATCTGTGCTCTCCGATTTCCTGATCCATGTGCTCGACGCCACCGCGCCTGAGATTATGCGTTTCCACGACACCACACTAAAAGTGTTGGAGGAGTTGGGTGCGCTGGACAAACCCATCATCACGATTCTTAACAAGATCGACGTCGTCGAGGATCCCGAGACACTCGAACGCCTCGACCGTGAATTTCCCGATGCGATTCGCACCTCCTCGCTCACCGGCGAGGGCATGCCGGAGCTGCTAAAAGCCTGCTCCCACGTGCTCGCCGACCGCGTCGCCCGCCGCCAATACCGCATTCCCCAGATGCGCGGCGACCTGCTTCATCTGCTCCACACCGACGCGAAAGTCCTCTCCACGGATTACGAGCAGAACGACATCCTCGTCAGTGCCGTAGTCCCCGCCGCCATCGCCGGGCGTCTCTCCTCATTCCTCATCCCCGCCTGATTTTTATGCGCATCCTATCTCTCTCTATCCTGCTCTGCCTATCCCAAGCCCAAGCGCAAACGCCCAATGATGAGGGTCGTGTCCTCAAGGCGCTACCGCTTGATTTCGATGAATCCCCGCAGCAACCCGCCGCCGCCGCGCCGCCGCCTGCACCCGCTACCCAGCCGGCGCCCATACCCATACCCACAACGGAACCCATACCCATACCCGCAGCGGAACCTGCACTGAGCCCCGCCCCTTCCCCCTATCCCGCAGCGGTTGAAGTTTTCCCCATCGACCAGAAACCCACGGGCGACGATGCCGTGCGGCTCCAGATCTTCCTCGATCATGAGAACTTCGGCCCCGGTGTGATTGATGGAAAAATCGGCCAGTTTTCCGAGCTCGCCGTGAAATCCTGGAACGAACTCCACGGCCATCCGCTCGATAGCTGGACGGCCGTCAACACCGCTGCCCGCAAGGCCGTGCCGAATCCTTTCGCGGTCGCCATCGTGCCCGAGATTTCGGAGAAATGGGTGGATACCAAGCTTACCTACAAGCGCTCCCAGCAGGGGAATGTGAAACGCATGTCCTACCGCTCGACCGTCGAATTCATGTCGGAGCGCTACCACACAGACATCCCTTATCTCACGGAGCTAAACCCGAACGTGAAGATCTACAGCCTCAAGCCGCGCGATACCCTCATCGTCCCGAACGTGAACGCCTTCCAGATCGAGAACCTCACGGGCGCTGCCTTCAAGGAGGACGAGGCTCTCAGCCAGCGCCATGCCGTCATCGACACGAAGCTCAACCAGGTGCGCATCTACGAGGCGAACCTGCGCGCCCTCGTCGTTGCCGATCCAGAGGCACCCGCGAGCGTCGCCAACCAGAGCCTCATCGCCACTTTCCCGATCACGCCCGGCAAGCCCCAGTTCATCCGCTACGGGAAATGGACGATGCAGAACGCGGTGGAACTCCCCGTCTGGCGCTACGACCAGCAGCTCCTCGACACTGGCAAGCGCTCCAACAACGCGATCAACATCGCCGGCGGACCCAACAACCCGGTCGGCGTGCTGTGGTGCGGACTTTCCAAACCCGGCATCGGCATGCACGGCACCTCGGACCCCGAAACCATCGGCCGCTCCCGCTCCGCCGGCTGCATCCGCCTCGCGAACTGGGACATCGTCCGCATCCCCGGCCTCCTCCGACCGGGAGCCAGCGTGGAGATTAGATGACATAAATGCTGGAAAGCTGAAAAGCTGAAAAGCTGAAATAAGAATTCCCAACCCGGCTCTCACTGCTCTTCATTTTTCAGCATTTCAGCATTTCAGCATTTACCCCATGCAGTCCTTCACCAAATTCTCCCTGCGCTTCGGCGCTTATCTATTGGTGTTCTGCTACCTCGCGGGTGACCTTTACGTGTTCAACGGCCCGCTGAACCGCCGCATGCAGTCCTCGCATCCGGATAGCCCGGAATCCATCGCCAAGGCGAAAGCCAATGGCGTGGTGGCGCGGGTGTTCAACCGCCACATCACCCGCAGCCAGCTCGATTACGCGATCCACGAGAGGCTATGGCTCGAAGGGAAAAATGCGGATGATCTTTCCCCCGCCGAAAGGAAACTCGTCACCTACGCCGCGCTCGGCGATCTCATCGACCACGAGCTCCTGTGCGTGAAAACGAAAGTGAACACCTTTGAACTGCCGGTTTCCGATGTGGAAATCGACGAGCGCTTCAAGCGTTTCTGCGGCAGGTTCGAGACCAAGGCCGACCTCCAAGCTGCCATGAAATCGATGGGCATCCTTAGCGAAGGCGACCTCCGCCGACGGATCGCCGCCCGCATCCAACAGGAAAGATACGTCGCCATGCGCGTTGATCCCTTGGTGAAAGTGAGCGATACGGAGATCGCGGATTTTTACGAAGCGAACAAGGAAGGGCTGCAACGCCCCGAACGCATCCGCGCCAAGCATATTTTTATCGCCACCCTCAACAAGCCGTCCGCCGAAGCGAAAGGAATCCTCGAAAAGGCTCTCGCCGATCTGAACTCCGGAAAAAAGGACTTCGCCGCGCTCGCGAAGGAACTTTCCGAGGACTACGCCAACAAGGAAAACGGCGGAGAGCTGGGCTGGATGTCCAAAGCCCGTCTCCCTGCCGATTTCGGCGAGGCCGCCTTCTCCATGGGAAAAGACAAGCCCACACTCGTCCGCACGAAACTAGGCTGGCACATCCTCCAGATCACCGACCGCAAGCCCGCCGAACCTCGTTCTCTGGAGGATACGAAAGCCGAGATCACCGCCGCCCTCGCCGCCACAAAGCGCCATCAGGCCGTGAATGATTTCCGCATCGCCCTCCGCCGCTTCGAGGCTCACAAGATCGATATCTTAGGTCAGCTTTCGCCTCAATGAAATGCGCTTTTTTTACCGCGTGACGGGCGCGACCAAACAGTGCATTTCCTCATGATGCCAAACGAGATGAAATCGCCGGGAACTCCGCTCATTGTTGGGCAGGGGTTGGCCGGCAGCTGTCTCGCATGGGAGTTTCTGCGGCGCGGCGTGCCTTTCCGCATCGCGGATCTCGGTACGGGTGGAAGCTCTCGGGTCGCGGCGGGGTTGATCAATCCGATCACGGGGAAAAACTTCGAGCCGAGCTGGCGCATCGCCGATTTTTACCCGCAGGCAATGGCTTTCTATCGCTCGCTGGAAGAAAAATTCGGCGCGGCGATCTGGCATCCCCACCCCATTCTCCGGCTGGCTTCCTCGGAAAAGGAATGGGCGAAGATTTCCGTGAAACTCGACCTGCCCGGCGTGAGGCCATGGCTGGGTGCGGCTCACGCAGTTCCGACGGGCTTCCTCGGCGGCGTGGAGCTGGTCGGCGGCGGCTGGCTCGACACGCGGAAATTCCTCGACCTCTCCGCCGATCATTTCCGCGAACTCGGGCTGTCGGCGGATACCGGCAACCCGCGCATCCGCTGCGAAGGGGCCGCCGGATTGATCGCGGGCAGTATGGGCGAGCACCGCAGCGCGAAAGGGGAAATCCTGACCGTCCGAGCCGACTGGCCGGAGACGCATATCCGCATCGGTGCGGGCGGGTGGCTGGTTCCCATCGGCGGCGGATGTTTTCGCGTCGGCTCCACCTATGATTGGGACAATCTCAACGAGCAAGCCACCCCCGCCGGACTCGGACGGATCACGACCATCGCGGCGAAGCTCGGCGGGGCCGATTTTGAAATCATCGCCCATGTCGCGGGGATCCGCCCCATCCTGCGGCGCAGCCAGCCCATGGTCGGCAAAGACGAATCGGGGGATTGGCTCTTCAACGGTCTCGGCTCGAAAGGCACGCTCTACGCCCCGGGGATGGCGGCGATGCTCGCGGACTGGATCCTTGACGGCGTCCGCCCCGCCCCGGAGTTTGTGTTTCCCGACGCCCTTTCCTAAAAAAACATGTTCCCTCCCCGCCCCACGGAGCTGCTCCACCTCCTTTTGAAAAGCGAGATCGCCGCCGGTGATTTCGCCATCGACGCCACGGCGGGCAACGGCCACGACACGGCTTTTCTCGCCCATATTGTCGGCGAAACCGGCAAGGTGCTGGCCATCGATATTCAGGCGCAGGCCATCGAATCGACGTCCGCCCGGCTGGAAAGCGAAGGCCTGCGGGATCGCGTGAAGATGCACCACGGCTGCCACGCGGATCTCGTAAATCTCGCGGGAGGGAAAAGCCCGAGCGCCATCATTTTCAACCTCGGATACCTGCCCGGCGGCGATCATGGGATGATCACCCACCGGGAAAACACCCTTAAAGCTCTCGCCGCCGCCTCGGAAATCCTCGTGCCGGGCGGGGTTCTCGCGGTCATCTGTTATCCCGGACACAATGGCGGCGCTGAGGAAGCTTCAGCGGTCGAGGCTTTCATCGTCACCCTTGCGACCCACCGCACGGCGCGATACGGTATGCTTGCCACCGAAAAGCCCGCCCCCTTCCTTTTACTATCCAGAAAATCCGGCTGATCTACCGACACATCTTCCAACTTGCCGCGCGGCATATCCTTGTCTATCACTTCTCCAACTACCAACGCTATGAATCGATTTCTCTTCACCTGCCTGTTACTCCTCAGTCCGCTCCACGCACAGGCGGTAGCGGCACCCAACGCCGATGAATCGGAAACCCCGATCCAAGCCGAGCTGTTGCCTAACCAAAAAGATTTCCCCAACCTGCCCGAAGATGCGCGCACGGAATTTGCGAAATACTTCGGAGACGCCAACCGCTTTTTCCAACAGAAGCGCATTTTCGAATGCCTTGACGCGGTCAGTGAAGCGGAGGCGATCTTCTCGCAAAGCTCTGAGCTCATGAACCTGCGCGGCTCTTGCTATGTGGAAATGCGGGCCTTCGATAAGGCGACGGCAGCGTTCAACGAAGCGCTTAAAATCACCCCTAAAAACACCAGCATCCGCTTCAACGTGGGGGAAGTCCTGTTCGTGACCAAGCAATGGCAGCAAGCCGCCGACATCTTTCAGGAAGTCATGCGCGAGATCCCAGAGAACAACACCGCCCTTTCCCGCCTCGTTGAATTTAAAATCCTACTCTGCAAGGTGAAGCTAGGCCAAAAGGCTGAGTTCAGCATCCTCGCGCAGAAATACGACTACCAAGACGACTCGCCGTATCACTACTACGCGCAAGCCGCACAGGCCTATGAGAGGAGCGATCTCCTCGAAGCCGAGGAATGGCTGGGCCGCGCGAGCCGTATCTTCCAAGATCCCAATGTCATCGCGCCGTGGCAGGACACGCTCGTCGAGTTCGGATACATCAAGAGCTTCTACGGTGACGACTCCCCCTCAGCGGAGTAACCGCCCTCACACGTTGAGTCCGGCGACCATCGCGTGGAAAGCGGCGGATACCTTATTTTCCGAGGGCGGCAATAGCGACACAGGCTTTCCCTCATCCCCGCCCCTGCCGGTCGGGAGATCGATAGGTATCCGCGCGAGCAACGGAACATTCATGTCCTCCGCCTCACGCACGCCGCCACCTTCGCCGAAAATGTAGTAGCGTTTCCCGTCGTCGCCCTCGAACCAAGCCATGTTCTCGATGAGTCCCAAAATCGGCACATTGACTTTGGCAAACATCGCTACGGCCTTGCGGGCGTCAATCAACGCGACCTCCTGCGGCGTTGTTACGATCACCACACCATCCACCGCTACGGTCTGCACGATGGTGAGCTGGATGTCGCCCGTGCCCGGCGGTAGGTCGAGCACCAGCACGTCGAGCTCGCCCCACGCGACCTGGCGGAGGAACTGCTGCGTGTAGCGTGTCGCCATCGGACCGCGGACGATTACCGGGGATTTGTCCTCCAGCAGGAAACCCATGGACATGAGCTTCAGGCCATGCGCCTCGATAGGAATGATCTCATCTTGCTCGTTGGCGTCCGGGCGTTCGCTAGTGCCGAACATCATGGCAACAGAGGGGCCGTAAAGATCGCAATCGCAGAGACCCACCTTCAAGCCCTTCGCAGAAAGCGCGACGGCGAGGTTTGCGGCAACGGTGGATTTTCCCACCCCGCCCTTGCCAGAGGCCACCGCGATGATGCGTTTCACGCCGGGAATGGAGCTTTTCCCCACCGCGCCGCCCGCCGCCTCCGGGGCATCCTTTACCTCGATATCGACCTTTGCATGACCCAGGCCCTCAACCCTTTCCAATACCGCGTGGACATCCTTGAAAATCGTCTGCGGCACTTGCGCGTCCTTCGTCGCCACCTCGATCCGTACAGTTACATCACCGCCGTTCACCTCCACTGCTTTCACCAACCCGAAGGATACGATATCCCTGGAAAATCCCGGATACCTCACCTGTTTCAGTAACTCCCTAATTTCATCCGCGCTCATCATGTCGGCGCCACTCTCCGCGATTTCACCCGGCACGCAACCCAATACCGGCACAATCCGCGCACTCCACAATCGACATTCTCCCACCTCCATCCGAACCTGCAGCCGTTGTCCGCGCCTTCGCCCATCACCATCATCCTCGCCGTCCTGCCCGTCTATCTACTGATGGCTGGAGGAGCTGCGCTGCGGAAAACCGGCATCCTAAAGCGCGAGCACGACATCGGCGTCATGCACGTGATTTTCTCCGTGATGCTGCCCTGCTACATCCTCGACCGCACGCTGGGCGCGGAGGTGCTACGCGATGCCCGCACGCTCGCCACTGGCGCGGGACTTGGCTTTTCCCTGATCATCGCCGGAATCTTCCTCGGCTATCTGGCGGGGAAACTGATCGGCCTCGAATCCGGCCAAGGTCGCCGGACATTCGCACTCTCTGCAGGCTGCCAGAACTTTGGCTTCACCGCCGTACCCGTCGTCGAGATTCTTTGGGGCGGCTCTGCCGTCGCGCTGCTTTTTGTCCACAATCTCGGCGTGGAGGTCGCGATGTGGTCCGTCGGCGTCATGCTGATGTCCGCGGACACCGGCATGCCGTGGAAGCGCCTCATCAACGGCCCCATCATCGCCGTTGCCATCGGCCTAACCCTCGTCGCTCTGCGGGTGGACGACAAGATCACCGGCCCCATCCGGGAGGCAATATCAATGATCGGCATCGGAGCGTTTCCCCTAGCGATCATGATGACCGGTGCGACGATCATGGATCTCGCTGTTGCGGAAAAGCTCTCGTGGAAAATTGTAGCAGCTTCCTGCGTCGTGCGCCTCATGCTGGCTCCGGCCGTGATCATCCTTTGTGCGAAATATATCCCGATGGCCGTGGAGCTGAAACAGATCCTGCTCGTGCAAGCGGCCATGCCCGCCGCGCTCGGCCCCATCCTCATCGCCCGCATGTATGACGGGCGCCCCGCCGTCGCTGTGCAGGTGGTCGTCGCGACAACGGTTGTCTCGCTTTTCACCCTGCCCTACATCATCACCTACGGCATCCGCTTTCTCGAACTCACGCCCCTTTCCCCGTAACATGTCCGAACCCCACAAGCCCATCTCCCTCCAGCCCGCCATCGACGACAGTCTCTCGCCGACCGAGCGCACTTCCCTCTACAAACATTTCATCGAGACGGAGCAGGCAAACATCCTCGCCCGTCACCGCGAGGGCGCAGGCGGTCTGGAAATCTGTGAGGCACGCTCCGCGATGATCGACACCCTCATCGCCGCGATCCTGCAGGCCAACGTCAACTCACAGGGTCTCATCGAATCCCCCATCGCGCTGGTCGCCATCGGCGGATATGGGCGCGGCACGCTGAACCCCGGCTCCGACATCGATCTTCTTTTTTTGCTCCCCCGCGCCTCCACGAAGCTACCGAAAAATGTGCAGGAATTCGTCCAGAGTATCCTCTATCCGTTGTGGGATTGCGGCTTCAAGCTCGGCCACGCGTGCCGCTCCATCGCCGAGTGTATCGAAGAGGCGCGCGCCGATCCGCAGAACCTCACTGCCCTGCTCGACAGCCGGCTGATCGCTGGAAACGAGTCATTGTTCAAGGATCTCCTCGCCGCCTTCGAGAAAAACTGCGTCGCGAAAGGCCAGAACAAGTTCTTCGAGATGCGCCGCCAAGATCTCCGCTCGCGCCACCAGAAAAGCTCCCACACCTTTTTCCTCCAAGAGCCGAATGTGAAGGAATCGTGCGGCGGCCTGCGCGATTATCAAAACATGCTTTGGATCGCCCGCATCAAGGGTGGCACGAAAGACCTGCGGAAACTCGTCGATGACCGGCTCATCACCGCCAACACCCTCCGCGAGATCGAGGACGCGCACGATTTCATCATGCGCGTCCGCAACGATCTACACTATCATACCGGTAAGGCCACCGACATCCTAACACTCCAGCTCCAAGGCGTCGTCGCCACCGCTTTCGGCTACCCGCAGCGCAGCATCCTGCGCCGCACCGAGGCCTTCATGCGGGATTACTACACCCACACCCGCCACCTTTACCGTCACGCTACCTCGCTAATGGAGCACTTCCAGATCCAGAAGGAGGCCGACGCCGAAACGGGCTTCCGCTCCTTCCTCACCTTCCGTAAAAAAAAGCGCGAAGAGTTCGACGGCTTCATCGCCCGCGACGGGCGTATCTACCCCGCGAATAACGACATCTTCAAAGAAGACATCCACCGACTCATGCGCCTCTTCCAGCACTGTCAGGTGCGTAATCTCCGGCTATCCCCACCCATGCGCCGTCTTATCGCTAGCCACTGGCAGGACATCGACCGCACTTTCCGCTACCACAAGTCGAACCGTGAGACTTTCCAGTCCATCCTTGAGCGCAAAGGTGAGGTCGCTCGCACCCTACGCCAGATGCACCGCATCGGTTTCCTCGGGCGCTACCTGCCGGAGTTCGGAGCGCTCGACTGCCTCGTCCAACATGAATTCTTCCACCGCTACACCGCGGACGAACATACGCTCCGCTGCATCGATGAACTCGACAAGCTCGTCGGCGACACGCACCCGAGGCTGGAGATTTTTCGTCGTCTCTTTCATGAAATCGTCGATCCCTACGCCCTCTACCTTGCCCTCATCCTGCATGACACCGGGCGCTCGGAAAACGTCCGCGAGCACATCGACGGCTCCGCCATGCTCGCCACCAAGCTCTGCTCCCGCCTTCAGATCACCGGTCCACGACGCGCGCTCATCATGTTCCTCGTGGACAACCATCTCACCTTCTGGCGCACCGCAACCACCCGGAATCTAGAGGATCCCGAGGTTATCGCCGAGTTCGCCGCGATCATGAAAAGCCCGGAAAATCTCGATGCTCTGCTGCTCTTCACCTACTGCGACACGAACGGCACCGCCCCCGACGCATGGAATGGCTGGAAGGAATCCCTCATGCTCCAGCTTCACAAGGCCACCCGCCGCTTCCTCGCGGAGGGCAGGGAAAACTTCACCCTCAAGCTCGACGCCGACCGCCTTGCCCTGCGCGCCGAAGTCACCGCCTTCATGCCAGAGGATTTCTCCGCCGAGATACGCCACCACTTCGAGCGCACGCCCGCTGCGGCCTTCGCCTACCGCGAGGCGGCATTCATCGCCTCGCAGGTGGAGTCTGTGCGGGAATTCACCGGCGAGGAAAACGGCGGCAATCCTAACGCCTTCTGCATCTGCTGGCTGGAGCACCCGGACAAGGGGTATTCCGAGCTGATACTAGCCACCCGCGACAAGCCCCTGCTCCTTGAAAAACTCTGCTGCGCCCTGGCCTCCGAGCAAGTCAATATCCTCTCCGCCGATCTCTTCACCCGCACCGACGGCATCGTGCTGAACATCTTCCGCGTCTGTACCACCAACTTCGAGCCCGTCTCCGACGAAGCCACCCGCCAGCGCTTTCTCTACACCTTCACCACCATCTTCGGAGCCGAGCATTACGAACCCGAAACCTACCTGAAACGTAAGGTCAACTTCCTCAAACCCCGCACCGAGACCGGGCTCTCCGTCCCGGTGCGCGCCCACGTTTCTAACGAACTTCACTCCACTTGCACCACCGTCGAGATCCAAGCGCTCGACCGTATCGGCCTGCTCCATGACCTCTTCCACACCGTCAACGAAGCTGGCCTCGACACCACCCACGCCCGCATTTGCACCGAGAAAGGCGTCGCTATGGATACCCTTTACATCACCATCCCCGGCGGCGGCAAGGTCCACGGCGAAGACCAACTCCGCGCCCTTGAGGGAAAATTCAACAACCTCGTAGCGCGGGCGGAGGCGTGAAAGGATCGGGAGGAAATCGCGACTACCAGTAGCGCAGGCCGTATGTGGTGTTCCGCTTAATGTGCTTCAGCAGCATGGTGCTGACCAAAACGCAGAGGAGGAACCACACGGGGAGGACAACGATGCCCTGGAGATATCTCATCACTCCACCCGCTCGATGCCTTCGGGCAGCCCGATGGTGGATTTCACGGAGCCATCGGGCTGTTTTTCGTGGCGGAGCTTGATGACGCCTTTCGGGGTCGGGTAGGTGCCTTCCACCCAATCGAGGTGGCCGAGCTTCGGGGTGATCCTGACCTTCGCGCAGCCGGGGGCGACTGGCTCCACGCCGAGGACATTGCGGCTGAGCCAGGCCGTCGGGCCGCCGGCCCAACCGTGTGCGAAGCTGTGGCGGAAGCCGATGTAGCAGTGCGCGCCGAAATCCCCGTGGATGTCCTTTTTTCCGGCGGGC
>CAMCXJ010000019.1 GCA_945883455.1 Prosthecobacter debontii | reverse complement strand
CGAACAAGTGCTTTGCTTGCCATGGTTTTGATTCGACTACCCGCGAGGAAAACCTCCGCCTCGACACCGCAGAGGGCGCTTACGCCGCGCTCGAAAGCGATGCCAAGAATCACGCTATCGTCCCCGGAAAAACGGCGGCGAGCGTCGCCTGGCAGCGCATTCACGACATAGAGGATCCCATGCCACCGGAGGATTTCCACAAACCTCTCTCCGAGGAGGAAAAAAGCCTCATCACCCGCTGGATCGAGCAGGGCGCCGAATATCAAGAGCACTGGGCCTTCGCCGCCATCGCAAAACCCGCCATACCCGAATCGGACACGAAAAACCCCATCGACGCCTTCGTGAGAGATAACCTCAAGACGCACGGCCTCAAACCCTCCCCGCCTGCAGACAAGGCCACGCTTCTCCGCCGCCTGTCACTCGACCTCACCGGCCTGCCACCGACACCCGAAGAACTCCAGGCCTTTCTTTCCGACGAATCCGCCGACGCCTACGTAAAACAGGTGCATCGCCTGCTCGCCTCCCCTCGCTATGGCGAGCGCATGGCCGTCACCTGGCTCGACGCCGTCCGTTACGCCGATTCCGTCGGCTATCACGGCGATCAGAACGCCCGCATCTTCCCGTTCCGCGATTATGTGATTGATTCCTTCAACGCGAACAAGCCCTACGACCAGTTCACCCGCGAACAGCTCGCCGGCGACCTCATGCCGAACGCGACCGAGGAGCAGAAAATCGCTACCGGTTTCCTCCGCCTCAACCTGATGACCCGCGAGGGCGGCGCGCAGGATAAGGAATACCTCGCGAAATATGCCGGCGACCGCGTCCGTGCCATCGGTGGCGCATGGCTCGGCCTCACCACCGGCTGCGCTGAGTGCCACGACCACAAGTTCGACCCTTTTACCGCCAAGGATTTCTATTCGCTGGCCGCCTTCTTCAACGACGTCCGGCAGTGGGGCATCTACACGACTTACGGCAACACCCCGAACAAGGATCTGCCCGGCTTCAACAACGAATCGCCGTTTCCACCGGAGCTGTTCGCTAAAAACAAAGCCGCCCAGCAACGGCTAGAAACCGCCCGCGAAGCCACCCTCGCCGCCGTGAAAGGTATGCCCTACGATGCCCCCGCGCTGGAGACATGGCGTAAATCCACTGCCGCCCTCCTCACCGCGAACCGCGACGGTTGGCTCCCGCTCAAGGCCACCGCCATCACCCGTGGCGGCGGTTTTCAACCGCCCAGCCAATCACAAGACCACACCATCCTAGTAACGGGCGCTCCTACGAAAGATGACACCATCACCGTCACCTACGCGCTGCCCGCAGGAGTTCCCATGAAAACTCTCCGCCTCGAAGTCCTCCCTGACACCGCGAACAACAACCGCATCGGCCGCCGCCCCGACGGCAAGTTCACCGCCACCCCCACCTTCGCGATCAACGCCGAAAAACTAGGTTACTCGTACCAACAGGCCGATCGCCGTACCCCTGCGAAATATGACAACGGCTACCAAGCGCCGCTGCTTGAGGAAACCTGGCAATCCGCACCCGCGATTTTCGAGGAGCCGTCCGACGCTGCGAGCTTGCCCCACCACGCCCATTACCACCTCAAGCAATCCGTTTACTCCGCCGAGAACGTCACGCTCAAGCTCACCCTCGCGTCCGCCGACATCGGGAAATTCCGCGTAAGCGTCAGCCCCTTTGCGGATCCCGTCCCCGGCGAGCAAGCCGCCCTCCGTCCCGCGCTGGCATCCGCCTTCAACACCGACAACACCTCCCACCCTGAGATCGAGGCCGCCTTCCTCCTGGCCAATACCCCTGACGACAAGCTCCCCGCCGCCTACAAGGAAGCCCGCGCCGACATGCTCGCCGCCCACGCCGGTTACGCCCACTCGATGATCGCGCAGACCCTGCCGCCCGATCAAATCCCGCACGCGCACATGCTGCCGCGCGGCGATTGGATGAACCCCGCTGAAAAAGTGGAGCCCGCCTTCCCCGCGTTCCTCGCGAAGGACGCGCCGCCCGCCGACAAGCGCCTAACCCGCATGGATCTCGCCGAGTGGCTCCTCGCGCCGGAGAATCCGCTCACCTCCCGCCATTTCTCCAACCGCCTGTGGAAACAGTTTTTCGGCAAAGGCCTTTCCAACATCCTCGACGACCTCGGCAACCAAGGCGAGTGGCCTTCCCACCCGGAACTCATCGACTGGCTCGCCTCCGAATTCCAATCCTCTGGTTGGGACGTGAAACACATGGTGCGCCTTCTCGTCACCTCGGAAACCTACCGCCAGGTCTCCGCTACGAATCCCGAACTCGCCGAGATCGACCCCGACAACCGCCTGCTTTCCGAGCAATCGGCGCGCCGCCTCGAAGCCGAGTTTGTTCGCGACAACGCCCTCGCCATCGCCGGCCTACTCCACGCAGACGAGGTCGGCGGCCCGTCGATCCGCCCCTACCAAGCCGAGGATTTCTGGGCGAACCTCAATTTCCCCGAGCGGAAATACCTCTCCTCGAAAGGCACCGACCAGCACCGCCGCGGCCTCTATGTCCACTGGCAGCGCACCTTCATCCACCCGATGATGGCCGCCTTCGATGCGCCCTCCCGCGAGGAATGTGCCGTGGACCGCTTCCAATCGAACTCCCCTCAGCAAGCGCTCGCCCTGCTCAACGACTCTACCTTCGTTGAGTCCGCGAAAGCCCTCGCTGCCCGCCTCGAATCCGAGCCGACCAATGCCGATAAAATCAACCGCGCCTACCTCCTCGCCCTTTCCCGTGAACCCACCGCCGGAGAACGCGAAAACCTCCTCGCCTTCCTCGAAAAGCTCCGCAAGGAAACCCCCAATGCCAACCCCACGGAGCAGCTCTGCCGCGTCATCCTCAACCTCCACGAAACGATCACGAGGTTTTGAAGAGGAGGGGGTGAGGGAGAGAGTGGGGGAGGGGGAGATGGAAAATGAGCAACAAAGATGAGAATCAGCCGACATACTGAACTGGAAGTCTTTAAGAAGGGCTTCTCTGCCGCCATGGAGATCTTCCGGCTCAGCTCGGCCTTCCCCAAGGAAGAGCGCTATTTGCTCACCGATCAGGTGCGGTGCTCCTCGAGATCGGTTTGCGCGAACCTCACGGAATCATGGAGAAAGCGCCGCTACCCCGCCGCCTTCGTGGCCAAGCTCTCCGATGCCGAAGCCGAAGCCGCAGAGACGCAGACATGGATCCAATTCGCGGTGGAATGCGGCTACATCGAACGTGAGTCCGCCAAGGTTCTCTACGCCGAATATGATGCCATCCTAGGCATGCTCGTCCGCATGATCTCCGATCCCAACTCCTGGATCATTACGCCGCAAAAGTAATACCCCCCTCACCCCCTCACCCCCTTCTCTTCCCCATGAACCACCATCACCTCCACAACGCCCTCCAGAACGACTGGTCGCGCCGGACGTTCCTGAAAAAATCCTTCGCCGGTCTCGGCGGGATCGCGCTCTCGCAGTTCGCGGGTGCATCCCTGCCACGCCTCCACGAGCAGGGCGGACTCCACTTTCCCGCGAAGGCGAAACGCGTGATTCACCTCTGCATGGCCGGCGGTCCCTCGCATTTGGAATCGTTCGATCCGAAGGCGGAACTGAACAAGCTCAACGGCCAGCCTTTCCCGGAATCGTTCACCAAAGGCCAGCAGCTCGCCCAGCTCCAGGGTGCTAAGCTTGTCGCCCGCGGCTCCTTCACAGGCTTCAAGAAATACGGCCAAGCAGGCATCGAGATTTCCGACCTTTTTCCCTACACTGGTGCGATCGCGGACGAGATCTGCGTCGTCCGCTCCATGGTTACCGAGCAGATCAACCACGACCCCGCCCACGCTTTCATGAACTCCGGCTCCATCCTCAAGGGCCGCCCCAGCATGGGCTCGTGGCTGCTTTACGGCCTCGGCGCGGATTCGCAGAACCTGCCCGGATATGTGGTGATGGTGTCACGAGGAAATTTTCCGGATCAGCCGATCTCCTCCCGGCAATGGTCGGCGGGCTTCCTGCCATCTCGTTTCCAAGGCGTTCAGTTCCAGTCGAAGGGCGATGCCGTCCACTACGTCGGCAGCCCGGAGGGGGTCTGCCAATCCACCCAGCGCCAAGTGATCGAGGAGGTCCAGCGCCTCAACGGCATGCTACGTGAGCACCGCTACGATCCGGAAATCGAGACTCGCATCGCGCAGTATGAAATGGCCTTCCGCATGCAATCCTCTGTGCCGGAACTCACCGACATGAAAGGCGAGCCGCAGCACATCCTCGACATGTACGGCGTGAAGGAAGCAGGCGATGGCTCTTTCGCTTCGAACTGCCTGCTCGCCCGCCGCATGCTGGAGCGCGGTGTCCGTTTCGTGCAGCTCTACCATCGCGGCTGGGATCAGCACAACGACATCGAAGGCAGGATGCCCTACTCCGCGAAGCTCACCGACCAAGCATCCGCTGCTTTGGTGAAGGATCTGAAACAGCGTGGGATGCTCGAGGACACGCTTGTCATCTGGGGCGGCGAGTTCGGCCGCACGCCCATGGGCCAGGGTTCCGGCCGCGACCACCACATCAAGGCCTTTTCCATCTGGATGGCCGGCGCGGGCATCAAGCCCGGCCACGTCCACGGCGCCACCGACGAGCTGGGCTACGCCGCTGTTGAAGACGTCGTCCATGTCCGCGACCTTCACGCTACTCTGTTGGAAAGGTTCGGCATCGACCACGCCCGTTTCACCAAGAAATTCCAGGGCTTCGACTACAAGCTCACCGGCGTCGAGCCCGCAAAACCCATCAAAGGTATCCTCGTATGAGATCGCAAACCGTTTGACAAACGGTATGCGGGTAAATTATTTCCCAATCAAAAATCCAATCTCACAACGAAATTTAAAAAAGCGTCACGCCCTAGCTCCACGCATCGTACATCAACAACTCATTATTATTTAGTAACTTACCCAAAAACCCGCCATAATTACCCTTTCACTCGATTCCTGAATCTAAAACCTAAGCAAAGAAAAGGGTAGCTTCAAGTCCACGTCGGGATATCCAGCCGAAATTCCGGGATCCTCGCGAAGATCCAATCGCCCGCGGCGGTTTCGCCAAAAAACGCGCCGGAAGCCGCCGCCGCCCTGCCGACAACATGGTAGCTGTTGTAGGAAAAATGCTCGCTCGCCGCGATCACCGGCTGCTGCCCCACCACTCCGTCGCCCTCGACCACGGTCGTTTCCCCACCATCCTCCGCGACCACCCATTTCCTGCCGCGTATTGTCACTGACATAGGGGAATCGTTAAAAATGGTGATGAAATACACAAACGGGTGCGGACGCTCCGGGGGCGCGTCGAGACTGGGCATGTAGATAACATCATCGATTTTGACCCGGAGGCCTGCAAATTCCTTGATGTCTTTGGACATGCGAAAAAGATTGGAAGCCCGTAGCAAAGAATCAAGAAACAATCACAGCGAAGACTTCGTCCTTCGCATCCCTCATTGATACCAAACAACCGATTTTTCCCACGGCGTTCCCAAAAAACTCTTCCTTGGAGTTTAAAATTTAAAATTTAATGTTTCCCCATTATGCGCATCGCAGTTTACGCCGGATCCTTTGATCCACCGACAAACGGACACCTCTGGATGATCGAGCGCGGGCTTGAGATGTTCGACCGCCTGATCGTCGCCATCGGCAGCAATCCGGCGAAAAGCTACTCATACACGGTTCCCGAGCGCCTCGAAATGCTGCGCGCATCCCTACCTCAGAGCGACCGCCTTGAGATCGCCCATTTCGACAACCGCTACCTCGTCGATTACGCGAACAAGATGGGCGCTGCCTACATCCTGCGCGGCATCCGCTCGCCGAACGATTACGAATACGAGCGCGTCATGCGCCACATCAACGCCGACATGGCTCCAAAAATCACCACCGTTTTCCTCATGCCACCGCGCGACATCGCCGAGCTTTCCTCCAGCATGATCAAATCCCTCACCGGCCCCACAGGCTGGGAGGAAACCGTGAAACGCTACGTCCCGCCGCAGGTTTTCGAGGTGCTCAAGCAAGACAAATGAGCCGTGCGTTCACGAGCTGAATACCATCCTGAAATTGGAGAGTAAACGGAGCATCGCTTCGATGGGTATATCGAGCTGGTGAATCAGTTTTTCCACGGCCTCTGCCTTCACTATCGCGTTTTCCCGCAGAATAATCAGTAGATCGATGTCCTTGGGGCGTCCGACAAGCAATTTCAAAGCCGCGAGATCATTTGATGAAATCGCGAACGCCTCTTCGCAATCCGGCACCGGCACAAGGCGCTCCCTCCAGCCGGACGGAAGTGTTTGCAGGATGGAATCTCGCAACACATCGGCATGATAGCCGTGGATCCGGTGGTAAGTTCGGTTGTCCCCCAGTGCCTCATGTAGCATCACCGAGGTCAACTCGTCGAAAGGCTCGCAGAGGATATCGGCATCGTAGGTTGTCGCCAATGGCCCGGATGGAGAACCCAGTTCCGGGTAAGAGGCGAGCAAGGAAGCAGAGCCGAAAACGATTATCCTTTTCCCTTCCGCCAACGATTTGGCCGCCACGATGACATGCTGGAGCGAGCGAAGGTTCATTTGGGAGATGTGAGAAGAGGCAGGCCGACGAATGGCGAACAGGATTTGATCCGCTCTGAATCGTGGTTCGGATCTGCGAGAAATACGATGAGCTGATCGAACGCCACCGGGGATTCACGCGCCGCCAAGATTCGTTCCCTCCAATCAAGCAAAGGCGCGGGATGCAGCCGCCCGCTCATCAACCAGCGTTCAATGTTTTCCAAGGCGATCCGCAAGTCCTCGGGATGCGCCGCCAGATGGGCGGCGATTCGCAGCCACAGAATGGTGCGGTCTTCCCGCAGGAAATGATGGTCATCGGTGGTGGGATGATAAATTTCCATAACTTGCATGAATGCTTCCCAGTCCGGGTGCTCAGGTCAACCCGCGTCAGAGTCCTTGCCCGAAACCGCCTACTTCCTGATCAAATAAGCAAAGACAGGGATAAGATGGGTAACAGTAAGGGTGATGATTTCACGGGGAAATACGATTCTTCTTTGAAAGTTGAAAGTTGAATTTGGAATTTTGAATTTTTCACTCGTGCTCCGTCAGATAGCGCTCCGCCTCCAGCGCCGCTGCGCAACCTTGCCCGGCCGCCGTGATCGCCTGCCGGTAGTAATGGTCCGCCACATCGCCCGCCGCGAAAAGTCCGGGGGTTTTGGTGGCGGTGCGTCCGGGACCCTGGAGGATGTAGCCGTTCTCATCGAGATCCACGAGACCGCTGACGAACTGGCTGTTTGGCACGTGGCCGATCGCCACGAACACGCAATCCACCGCGAGCTCGCTTTCCGA
Source organism: Prosthecobacter debontii (assembly GCA_945883455.1). Lineage (GTDB taxonomy): Bacteria > Verrucomicrobiota > Verrucomicrobiia > Verrucomicrobiales > Akkermansiaceae > Luteolibacter. The sequence goes on along the minus strand of CAMCXJ010000019.1, from coordinate 12,122 downwards.
TCCATCCACGAGATTCTTCAGTTTCACCGCGCGCATTTCGCCTTTTTCGTTGGTGAGGTATTCCTCGACCCCGCTGTTCCAGACAGGCTCGATCTTGGGGTTTGCAAGGGCGCGATCGGCCATGATCTTGGAGGCGCGCAGCTCGTCGCGGCGGTGGATGAGATAGACCTTGCTGGCGAAGCGGGTGAGGAAACCGGCTTCCTCGCAGGCGCTGTCGCCGCCGCCGATCACCGCCACCGGCACATCGCGGTAGAAGGCTCCGTCGCAGGTCGCGCACGATGTCAGGCCGCGGCCGATGAGATCCTTCTCGTTCGGAAGACCAAGGTGCCTCGGCGCAGCTCCCGTCGCGATGATCACCGTCTTCGACCGCAACGTCTCGCCGCCGAGTTTCACGCTGAAATTCCCGTCATCGTCCTTCGCGATGGACTCGACGCTGGCGAATTGGATGCGCGTGCCGAATTTCTCTGCCTGCTTCTGCATGTTCATCATCATCTCCGGCCCCATGATGCCCTCGGGAAATCCCGGGAAATTCTCAACCTCCGTGGTCGTCGTGAGCTGGCCGCCGGGCTGCGTGCCGGAAAGCATGAGCGGGGTCAGGTTCGCGCGAGCGACGTAGATGGCGGCAGTGTATCCGGCACAGCCGGTTCCGATGATGATGACGTTTTCCATGATGTTAAGGGTTCGAGGCTTGCTGGCGGGCATTATTCCGGTGAAGGGCGGAAAGAGTCAACCGCCGGGAACAAGCGCGCACCAATTCGTCTTTGCGGAGATGCTTTTGGTTCAGGCTTTTTTGGAAAACGGAGAACACGGAGGAGATGGAGAAAAACGGAGTGAAGAAAAGTTTTCGTGCTCAAAAATCCTCCGTTTTTCTCCATCTCCTCCGCTTCCTCCGTTTAAAATTAGGCCGGACATTTCCCCACCGCTCCACACCACACCAAGGCTTCGCAAGAATATCCCTATCCGATTGCCAAACGCCGCGCAGCCCTATTGATTCACCCCGCCCATGGCCAACGACTTCGCTTTCGAATCCCTCAACCACGCCCAGCGCGAAGCGGTCGCCGCCCAGGACGGGCCGGTGATGATCCTTGCGGGCGCGGGCACGGGCAAGACGCGCACGGTCACCTGCCGCATCGCCCACATGCTGGAGCGGAAAGTCCCCGCCTCCGAGATCCTCGCCGTTACTTTCACCAACAAGGCCGCCGCCGAGATGAAGGAACGCATCGGTGGCATGGTCTCGAAAATGGCGGCGTCGGAAATGACCGTTTGCACCTTCCACTCCCTCTGCGTGCGCCTCCTGCGCGGCGGCATCGACCGGCTCGGCTACAAGAAGAATTTCTCGATCACCGCCTACTCGGATCAGGTCGGCATCATGAAACAGCTCCTCGTCCGCAAGGGCGGCACCGATGAGAAGGTGAAGGCCGAGACCGTTCTCTCCGAAATCTCCAAGGCGAAAAACAAGGGCATCGATGTCCAAGATCTCCAGGACGATTTTTTCGCGCAACTCGCCGTCGCCTACCAGAACGAGCTGCGCGCGCAGAACGCCGTCGATTTCGACGATCTCCTGGTTCTCGCCGAGCAGGTGCTGCGCGAGCACGACGATGTCCGCGAGCATTTCCGGAAACTTTATACTAGAGTCACCGTAGATGAGTTCCAGGACACAAACTCCCTCCAGATGCGTCTGCTGCAGCAGCTCGTGGGACCGCCGTATCACGTCTGCGTCGTCGGTGATGACGACCAATCCATCTACGGCTGGCGCGGCGCGGAGGTGGCGAACATCCTGGAGTTCGAGCGCTTTTTCCCAGACCCGAAAATCATCCGCCTGGAGGAAAACTACCGCTCCACCCAAGCCGTGCTCCACACGGCGAACTCGCTCATCAAACACAACCTCGGCCGCCGCGAAAAAATCATCCGCTCCACGCGCGGCGCGGGCGAGAACGTCCGCCTCGTGGCCATGCCCGGCGATGACGAGGAGGCGGATTTCATCGCCGACGAGATGGTCGGCGAGAAAACCGCCCACGGCCGCGAGTGGGAGGACTTCGCCATCCTGTTCCGCACCAACGGCCAGTCGCGCAAGCTCGAACTCGCCCTCCGCGACCGGAAAATCCCCTACCGCATGGTCGGCGCGCAGTCCTTTTACGATCGCCGCGAGATCCGCGACGTGCTCGCCTACACCTCCCTGCTCGTCTCCCCGGAGAACGACGTCCCGCTCCTCCGCATCCTCAACGCCCCCAACCGCGGCATCGGCCAATCCTCCGCCATCCTCGCCACCGACTGGAGCCGCGAGAAAGGCCACTCCGTCTGGCAGGCACTCTGCGATCCCTTTTTCACCACCTCCATCGGCCCCAAGTCCCGCGCCGCCATCGAGGATTTCGTCGCACTCATTTCCGCCGCCAAGAACCGCATCGACATCGCCAAGGAAAACCCCGCCGACGTCCTCGGCGAGCTGCTCCGCGAAATCGAATACCTCCCCTGGATCGAGCGCGGCTGCAAGAACGACTCGGAGCGCCAGCAACGCGGCGAGGCCATCAACTCCCTCATCGCCTCCCTCCGCGACCACATCGCCAAGGGCAAAAAACTCCAGTCTTTCCTTGATGACAGCGCCCTCGCCTCCGACCGCGAGGACGACGACCTAGAGAAAAAAAAAGGAGCCACTCTCATCACCCTCCATGCCTCGAAAGGGCTGGAATTTCCGATCGTCTATCTCGTCGGGCTGGAGGAGGGTTTCCTGCCGCACAGCCGCTCTATCACCGAGGGCACCAAGGACGAGGAGCGCCGCCTGCTCTACGTCGGCATCACCCGCGCCCAGGAATCCCTTACGCTCACCTACTGCACCGTCCGCATGAAATGGGGCCAGAAAACCGGCTGCCAACCCTCCTCCTTCATCGGCGAACTCGATGACAAGCACCTCGACCACACTACCTTCGATGAAATCCAGAACACCGAGATGTCAGGCGATGACCTCGATGATTTCTTCGCGAGCATGAACAACCTGTTCAAGGAAGATTGAAGGGGCACGGAGGGGCGGATTTGGATCCACTACTCCTTGAAAGCCGACCTTGTCACGAGCGCGTCCGGCGGGTAGCGTCACCACAGGTTTCCCGGAAACCCCTCGCATCAAGGCGCAGGCGGACGGGATGCCGCCACCTTTACAGATTGCCACATGCGCGAACGAATCCTCGAACTTCTCCAACAAAATTCGGAGAAAACCTTTTCCAAAACCCAGATCGCCAAGGCGCTCGACATCCCCGCCGACCGCACCGGCGAATTCACCGGAACGCTGAGCGACCTCGCCGCCGGGAATCTCATCGCCTGCGGCTCCAAGAAGCTCTACTCCCTGCCGAAACCGCCGGAGGAGAAGAAACCCGCCGCTAAACCCGCCGCTAAACCTGCCGCTAAACCTGCCGAGAAAAATGCGGCAGGCGGCGCACGCAAGGCCGGCCCGAAGGGTTCGCTCCTCGGCTCGATCAAATTCATGCCGAACGGCCACGCGTTCTTCTACCCGATCATCGGCGATCCGGAGAACGAAGCAGTCGGCATCGATTTCACAATCCACTCCCGCATCTTCATCCCGCGCGGCCAATCACTCACCGCTCTCGACGGCGACAGCGTCCGCATCGAGGCCTCCGGCCCGACCTCGAAGCCCCGCCAGCGCGGCCCGGCTCCCGACGATCAGGAAATGCGCGGCCAGGTGATCGAGGTGGTTTCCCGCCGCTCCGGGCGCGTGGTCGGTATTTTCCGGAAGAAAAATAAATTCGCGTGGGCGGAGACCGACGACAAAGCGCTCGAAGGCCGCATCAACATCACAGGCGACACCACGGCGGAGCCGGGGCAACTCGTCGTTGTGGATCTCGAAAGTTGGGCGAACCCGTCCACCGATCCCATCGGACGCGTGATCGAAGTGCTCGGTTGGCCCGGCGACGCGGGCGTGGACATCCTCTCGACCATCGCCCGCTACGGCCTGCGCACCTCCTTTCCCGAGGAAGTCCTCCGCGAAGCCCGCGCCGTGCCGGAGCAACCTGATGAAGCGGAGATCGCCCGCCGCCGCGACCACCGCAGCAAGCTCGTCATCACCATCGACCCCGCCGATGCGAAGGATCACGACGACGCGATCTACATCGCAAAAACCAAGGCCGGCGGCTGGCTGTTAGAGGTGCACATCGCGGACGTCTCCCACTACATCAAGCCCGGCACACCGATGGACAAGGAAGCCGTCGAGCGCGGCAACTCCACCTACCTCGTGGACCGCGTGCTGCCTATGCTGCCCGTCGAGCTTTCCAACGGCATCTGCTCGCTCAAGCCGGATGTGGATCGCCTCACCAAATGCGCGATCATCGAGATTTCCGCCGATGGCCACATCCTCAATACGAAATTCGTCGATGCCGTGATCCACTCCCGCGCGAAACTTTCCTACGAACAGGCACAGGCCATCCTCGACGGAAAAGGCGCACCGGAAGGCTCCGATCCGCATCTTGTCGGCTCGGTGAAGGAGGCATGGAAAATGGCGTCGCTGCTGCGGAAAAATCGCTTCGCGAACGGCGCGCTCGACCTTGAGATGACCGAGATCAAGATCAAGCTCGATGAGAACGGCCGCGCCTGCGAGGCGCATACCGTCGTCCACACGGAGTCCCACCAACTCGTCGAGGAATGCATGCTCATCGCCAATCAATCGGTCGCGAAAATCCTGCGCGAGCGCTCGAAGCCTTCGATTTTCCGCATCCACGAGGATCCCGATCCATCCCGCCTCCTCGACTACACGGAGACCGCGAAGCAATACGGCTACACCCCCGGCGATCTCACGAACCGCTCTCACATCCAGGCTTTGCTCGATGAGTCGAAGGGCAGCGCCGAAGAGCACCAGATCAAGCTCGGCCTGCTGAAATCGCTCAAACGCGCCGCCTACGCCGCCGATCCCCTCGGTCACTACGGCCTCGCGAAAACGGACTACACCCATTTCACCTCGCCGATCCGACGCTACGCCGATCTCATCGTCCACCGCTCGCTCCAGGCGTTTCTCGAAAACCCGCCGAAGCAGCCCGACCGCACCCCGCCAATAGCGGATTTGCGCGACATCGCCCGCCACATTTCCGACACCGAACGCAATTCCTCCGAGGCCGAATCCGAGACAAAGCAGATCAAGCTGCTTGAGTATCTCGAACTCATCGCCTCCTCGGACTTGTCCAAGGATCACGGCGAGGAAACCACTTTTAACGGAGTCATCACCGACGTCCGCCCGATGGGCTTGATGGTGGAGATCCCCGACATGGGTGTCCGCGGCGTGGTGAAACGCGAGGATCTCCCCCGCTCCAGCAACTGGCGCTTCGAGGCGCACAACATGGCGTGGACATCCTTCGACGGCCTCCGCCTCGCCCTCGGTATGAAGGTGCCGCTGCGCATCATCGCCATCGACAAGGTGAAACGATTCGTCGATTTCGCGGTCGCCGGCGCGCCCACCACCGAGGGAGTGAAACCCGGCAAAGGCATCCGCCCGCCCGCGAAAGGCCATGCGAAAGGCTCAAAGAAACCCACCCCGAAGCCTGCCGCGAAAACCGGCCCGCAGAAAAAGCGCGGCGGTTCTTCGCGCAGGCGGAGATAGCTTTTGACTGCGGCGATGTTTCGCCGCTTTCATTTTTTTAGCCTGCACATCCTTCAACTCGCCGCCTTTCCCTACGTCCCGCTTAAGGATACAAAAGCGGCGATTCTCGCCGCACTCAAAAGGTTTCACCCCATGAAAACCCTCCTTCTCCTCCTCGCCCTCACCTCCCCTCTCCTTGCCGATGGAAAAAGGTTCACCCTCACCGCCCGCGCCTCGGAGATCGACAAGCGGACGAAGGAGCATCCTGAGATCAACTACGTCTTCAGCCGCAAGGGCAAGCCCGCCGACAACCAGTTCGCCTCGGTCGATACCCGCGTGAAAGCCAGCGGCTATCTCGTCATCTGGCTGATGGAGCCGAAGCCGGAACTTTTCGACCGCCTCAACTCCTACGGCCACCACGCGATCCAGGTCACCTATCCTCGCGACCAGACGGAGAAATGGCAGGGCATGAATTCCGCCACGCCGCCGGAGCGATTCTTCGGTTTCACACACACCGAGGATGCCTGGAAATACCTCTTCACCCATCCCGTCGGCGAGACCGGAAACCCTGTGAAACCCGAGGAACGCTGCCGCAGGGATTTCTGAGAATCGGAGCGTATGCTTCAGCATACCGAGGCATGGGGACTTCAGTCCCCATCTCCTGCAGATGGGACTAAAGTCCCTGACCCATGGTAGGCTGAAGCCTACGCTCCGTCCTTGAAGTATTCCACCGCAGGCATGATGTTTCGCGCGTGGCCTACGATTCCTCCGCATCCGAACAATCCTTCTCGCTCCGCGGGCAGTTGCTGATCGCGTCGCCGAGCCTCGCCGACGGCACCTTCGACCACTCCGTGATCATCCTTTCCCAACACACCGCCACCGACGGCGCGGCGGGTGCCATCATTAACCACAAGACGGAAACCACGGTCGGCGAGCTGCTGCCGGAGCCGGAGTTCAAGGCTCTGCGGAAACTCCCCGTCCACCACGGCGGACCGCTTGCCACCGACGAGCTGACCTTTTCCTCCTTCTCCTGGAGCGACACCGACGGCCTCCGCTACCGCCCGCGCATTTCCGCCGAGGCCGCCGCGAAACTCATCGGAATGCCAGGCCAGATTGTCCGCGCTTGCATCGGACATTCCGCATGGTCGCCCGGCCAGTTGGAAAACGAGCTGACCCGGAACACCTGGATCCCCCTGAAACCCGACCACACCCTGCTCTCCCGCACCCACGACCTCTCCCTCTGGAACGAACTCCTCAAGGACATCTCCCCCTACCACCACCTCCTCTCCCAAGCCCCGCAGAATCCCTTCCTCAACTAAATTTCAGCGTTTCAGTTCTTAGCATTTCAGCTTTTACCCAAACATGCATTCTCTCATTTTCCACCCCATCAGCGAGATCATCGCCGAAATCGCCGCCGGAAAACTCGTGATCGTCGCCGACGATCCAAACCGCGAGAACGAGGCCGACCTGATCGGAGCCGCCTCGCTCTGCACGAGCGAGATGGTGAACTTCATGGCGATCCACGGCCGCGGGCTGATCTGCGCGCCCCTTTCTGCGGAGCGCGCCGAGGAACTCGACCTTCCCCAGATGACCCGCCGCAACCATGAGGGCATGAAAACCGCCTTCACCGTCTCCGTGGACGCCGCCAAGGGCATCACCACCGGCATCTCCGCCGCCGACCGCGCCCTCACGATCCGCCTCCTCGCCGATCCCGCAGCTCACGCCGAGGACTTGGTGAAACCCGGCCACATTTTCCCGCTCCAAGCCATGCCCGGCGGTGTCCTCCGCCGCGCCGGCCACACCGAAGCCGCCATCGACCTCGCCACCCTCGCCGGACTCCCGCCCGTCGGCGCAATCTGTGAGATCATGGGCGAGGACGGCACCATGGCCCGCGTCGGCGAGCTCGGCGAATACCAGGAAAAGCACGGCCTCAAGGCCTGCACCATCGCCCAACTCATCGAATACCGCCGCCGCTCCGAGAAATTCGTGAAGCGCGACCAGACCATCCTCATGCCCACCGAGTTCGGCGATTTCGACTGCCACCTCTACACCGTTTCCCTCGACGATTCCCACCACCTCGCCCTCACAAAAGGTGAGATCGATCCCGAGAAACCGACCCTCGTCCGCGTCCATTCCGAATGCCTCACCGGCGATGTGTTCCACTCCCAGCGCTGCGATTGCGGCCCGCAGCTCGCCGCCGCGATGCAACGCATTTCCGAGGAGGGCGGCGTCCTCCTTTACCTCCGCCAGGAAGGCCGCGGCATCGGCCTGCCCGCGAAAATCCACGCCTACAAGCTCCAGGAGCAGGGATTCGACACCATCGAGGCCAACGAGAAACTCGGCTTCGCCTCCGACCTGCGCGATTACGGCATGGGCGCCCAGATCCTCCACGACCTCGGCGTCCGCCGCATCAAGCTCCTCACCAACAACCCCAAAAAAGTCGTCGGCCTCGAAGGCTACGGCCTCGAAATCACCGAGCAACTCCCCCTTTCACTACCTGCAAACGAGCACAACCAGAAATATCTGGAGACCAAGCGGATCAGGATGGGGCACACGCTCTAATTCATTTCAAAGGGAAAAATACCCATGCCTACCTCGGTCACTTCGCTCATCCGGCCGAAGATCAACGCACTTGATTACGTGCCCTTGTCCATCGTCGTCTCGGTTTCTTTTTTCACATCCCCGGTGAGTGCCGATGAAAATCCGGGAACGAAGGATCTCGTCACACCCGAAATGACATCGGAGGAACCCGCCGCAGGCCGGCGCGTCCGGCAGGTGGCGCCGGAATACAAGGATACGGAGGTATATCACGCCCTCTATTTGCCGGTGGACTGGAAATCGGGAGGCAAGTTCCCGGTCATCGTGGAATACACGGGAAACAGGTTTCCTCCGGGGAAAGGTAGCGGCGAGGTGAAGGACGCGAATTTGGGCTACGGGATGAGCGGTGGGCAAGGATTCATCTGGGTGGCGATGCCTTACGTGGAAGTGGGACGCAAAAGCAACGCCGTCACGTGGTGGGGCGACAGGGAGGCGACGGTCGAATACTGCAAGATCAACCTGCCGCGCATCTGCAGCGAATTCGGCGGCGACCCGGAAAATGTCATCATCTGCGGCTTTTCCCGCGGAGCGATCGGTTCAAGCTACATAGGGCTGGCCGACGATGAAATCGCCGCACTTTGGAAGGGAATGTTTACCCACGACCACTTCGACGGGCAGAAAACCTGGGCATACCCCGGGAGCGACCGGGACTCGGCGTTAGGGCGGCTGGCGCGGCTCAAGGGGCGACCTGTGCTCATCTGCGGGCAGGATGCGACAGCAGTGAGGGACGGGTATCTGGTCGATCACCTCGACCTCGCCAATTTCACCTTTCTGGATGTGCCGACGACGGAAATCTTCAACATCCCGGAAGGACCTTACCTTCACCCGCACACCGATCTTTGGATGCACCGCGAGAGCGTTTACCGTGTTCGGGCGCGCAAATGGCTTAACGAGGTGATCACTCCGGGCAACGGGACAGGACGCTGATCCTTCCATCTCCCACTTCTCACCCGGCACTCGTCACTCTCCAAAATCCCTTGCCAACCCCTGCTTCCTCCCCTACCCATCGCGCCCACCATTATGGCCAGCGTCAACGTAATCAACCTCCGCAAGGGACATGCAGTCCGCCACAACAACGAGGTCTGCCTCGTCATCGAGCACGAGCTCAAGACACCTCCGCGCATGGCGTCCTACGTGCAGATGTCGATCCGCAGCGTCGCCAGCAAGAAGGTCTCCAACCTCCGCCTGACCTCGAACGACTCGCTCGAAGGCGTCCATCTTGAGAAAATCGCGCACGAGTATTCCTACAAAGACACCGAGGGCTACCATTTCCTCCACCCGGAGACCTACGATGACATGGTCGTTTACGCGGATCTCATCGAAGGCGTGAAGGATTATCTCATCGAAGGGCAAGCCTATACCCTTATGATTGCGGACGGCCTGGTGGTAAGCATCGAGCTCCCGCTCACCATGGTGATGACCGTCGCCGAGTCCTCGGAAGGAGTGAAGGGCGACTCCGCCAACAACGTTTACAAGCCCGCCACCATGGAAACCGGTCTCAACGTCAACGTCCCGCTTTTCATCAATAAAGGGGAGCGCATCTCCGTGAAAACGGAAGACGGCTCCTACCAAGGCCGCTCGAACGACTGAAATTCCTGATTTTTCTGCGAGGATTCGTCTTGACGGCTTGAAATCCCAAGCCATTCTCCGCCCTCCGCTAACCAATTTTCATTATGGCACGTATTTGTAGTATCAGAGGCACCCGCGTCCGCTCCGGCGGCAGAATCCATCGCTCCGGCTTGGCCAAGAAAAAGGGCGGTATCGGTCGTCACGTCACCAAGGTCGTGAAGCGCACTGTTTCACCAAACCTCCAGACCAAGCGCATCTGGGTGCCCGAGCTGAACAAGTTCATGCGCATCAAGCTGAGCTGCCGCGCGTTGAAGACCATCAACAAGAACGGCGCCTTCGTGACGCTGAAAAAAGCGGGTCTCGTTAAGTAAAAGTAGGCAGCCATGCACGGCTTTTCCTACAAAAACGGCGAGCTGTTCTGCGAAGACGTTTCCCTGAAGTCGCTCGCTGCCGAACACGGCACGCCCCTCTACGTGTATTCGGCGGGGACGATCACCGACCATTTCACCCGCCTTGACAAGGCGATGGCGGGCGTCGATCACGAGGTCGCCTACGCGGTCAAGGCGAACTCCAACCTCTCCGTCCTCCGCCTGCTCGCCACCAAAGGCGCGGGCTTCGACATCGTCTCGGGCGGCGAACTTTTCCGCGTGATCAAGGCCGGCGGAGATCCCGCCCACTGCACCTTCGCCGGTGTCGGCAAGACCCGTGAGGAAATCATCTACGCGCTCGAACAGGGCATCTACTCTTTCAACGTCGAGAGCGAGGAAGAGCTTCGCTATCTCAACGAGGTCGCCGGTGAGCTCGGGAAAATTGCTCCCGCCGCCGTCCGCGTGAACCCCAACGTGGACGCAAAGACCCACAAATACATCTCCACCGGCAAGAGCGAGAACAAGTTCGGCGTCGATTTCACCGCCATCCCGGATCTCTACGCCCGCGCCGCCGCGGAACTCCCCCACATCCGCCTCCGCGGCCTGCAGATGCATATCGGCTCGCAACTCACCTCCATCGACCCGTTCATCGAGGCGGTGGAAAAGGTCATCCCGATGGTGACCGCTCTCAAGGCGAAGCACGGGATCGAGTTCTGGTCCATCGGCGGCGGCATCGGCATCGTCTATCAGGATTCCCTGAGTTCCGGCAAACCCGATTGGTGGTCTTCCAAGGACGAAAGCGAACGCCCGCTCACCATCGAAAAATACGGCCAGGAACTCGTCCCCCGCATCAAGGATCTCGGCCTGAAAATCCTGCTGGAACCCGGCCGCTACATCGTCGGCAACGCCGGTGTCCTCGTCACCCGCTGCCTCTACGAGAAAAAGGGTTCCGCGAAAACCTTCAAGATCGTCGATGCGGGCATGAACGACCTGATCCGCCCCGCCCTTTACGAAGGTCACCACGAGATCGTCCCGCTCACCGAGCCTACCTCCGCCGAACTCACCAAGGTAGATGTCGTCGGCCCGATCTGCGAAAGTGGCGACTTTTTCTGCCAGGACAGGCCCCTGCCCGATTTCCAGCCCGGCGACGCCGTCGCGCTGATGTCCGCCGGAGCCTATGGATTTGCGATGGCCTCGAACTACAACTCCCGCCCACTGGCCGCTGAAATTTTAGTGGAGGGCGGCGATGCAACCCTGATCCGCAAGCGCCAGACGCTGGAGGATCTGATCGAGGGCGAGCTGTAAAAGGCAAATCAGCCGCCCAGCTTCGCGCAAAGTTCCCGGAAGGCCTCGACTTCGCCTTCCTCCGCGACCCCGGCCACGATGTGACCGGCAAGGCTTCTCGCCAGCACCCTGCGGTCGGTTGGAAATCCGGCGTCATCAATGATCACCCTCATGATCGCCGAAAAGGTGTTGCCGTTGTAGTTCGTGAACGGTGCCATGCGGTGGCATTTACGGCAGAAATCGGCGAGTTCGGGCAGATCGAACTCATCGCGATGGTGCGCGTTCCGTAGCGCCCTTGTGTCCTCGTGACCATCGGATGTCGGGCCGTGATGCGCTTTGCGCGCGAGGCATAGCTGTTCGTTCTGCCATACGACCTATTCCCAAGGCACATCCTTGATCCATGCCGTCTTCATGGCACCGGTGAACTCTCCCGTTTCATGGCCAGCTTTGCCTCCGCGATCTCACTGACGCCTGCGCTTTTCAGGTAGCCTTTGCCTGTTCTCGCATAAACCGGCTAGGCGGAAAATCTGTCCTGTATCGCAAGCCCTTCTTTGAGAATCCTCTGGGCAAGGGGATTGTCTGTAAAATCGATTTTTTGCTGCGCGCTGCGTTTGCATTCCTCCTTCATTCCTCATGCTACCCCATCCCAAGCCACTCCTCAAGCTCTCGGTTTTGGATTTTCCGGTGGTTTCTGTCAGCTAAGGGGCAACCGTTTTTTATGGAGTCTTTTT
>CAMCXJ010000018.1 GCA_945883455.1 Prosthecobacter debontii | reverse complement strand
ATATCAAAAATTTCAAACCGAAGGTAAGGGCGACGTATCCAGAGCTGATTCCTAGTCCCCATGCCAGCAAGCGGGTGCGTTTTTTCTGAAGCTTTTTGGTGCGGCAAAAACAGAGCCATACGAGAGCGACGAGCAGCGGCAGAGTGTAGAGCGGATCGATGATGAAGAGGTTATTGAAAGCTAGGCGCGTATCGGAAAACGGCCAGAGGACGGAGGTGCCATAGACGGTGAAGCAGTCGAGCAAAACATGGGATGACCATACGAGGAATACGAACCAGCCCGCGCGGGTGGGGGAGATCTTTTCCTTTATCCAGAGCTTTGCCAGCGGCTTGGCCAGAGCAAGCGAGGCGATGACCATAAGCAGCAGTGAGTGACTTGCGCCGCGGTGGAATTCGAGCTGGCTTGCGTTGTCGAGGAACGGGGAAAAGATGATGTCAAGGTCTGGCAGTGTGCCGAAAAGTAGGCCCCAAGCGACGGCGCGGTTGCCGAGCTTTTTACCGAGAAGCGCCTCGCCTACGGCGGCACCGAGTGTGGCTTGGGTGATGGAATCCACTTTTAAGAAAGTTCTGAGTTAAAAATTCTAATTCCGAAACGCAGCAAGCTTCAATTATCGGATTCTTCGGTGGGGATAAGGCTTTTGCCGAACTCGTTCCAAAGGAGGCGAGTAATGTGTGACTCCAGAGCGGCCAGAGGATCGTCCAGTGCCTCGGGCGCGGGATTGTAAGAGGTCGTTTTGGAGAGGTGGCTGCGGACAAGGTTGAACGTGGTTTTCAGGAGGTCATTGCTGAGGGTTTCCTTGTCATCGGAAGTGAACGAAAAAACGTCTGTGGAAGGTCCGTCGTCGCTAGAGCCAGTGATCCACAGCGCGACGGGCGTCGGTGCGTTGGTGGTCTGGATGCTACGGCCGGCGTGGATTTCATACGAGAAATTGACGATACCAGAGGATGCTGAATTGAGATCGCGTGTGACTTCCGCGAGGAGTTCGGGCAGGTTTTCCGCGAACTTAACGCCTGTGCCGATATGGATGATCGCCTGTGTGGAGGTTTCGGGATCGGGGTTCCAATCAGGTAGGGTGGGCTTGAGTCGGCGGATCGCGGAGACGGCGGATTGGATTTGCTCGGGATCAGATTCCGCGAGATCGAGGCACCGCTCATAAGCGTGGAGTGCGCGCTGAAAAGCGGCTGCCTGTTCGAGGGCGGTAGCGAGAGCGAGGAGTTTTACGGTTCCTTCCGGAGCTCGCTCCGAGTAGGCATCGAGCGTCGGCGGCGATTTGATATCGCCGAGATCGGCGGGATCAAGTGGGACGGTGGAATCCGGGATGTTGGGATCGTCTTCGGGCGGCGGGACTTTCATGGAGATCGCATCATCCTCCATGTGGGAAACCGGCAGAGCGGCGAGGGCTTCGGCGCGGATTTGGCTAAGCTTTGCTTCGGCGGGCGGGGTAAGGAAATCTATGTCGCGGGTGCCCAACCACCATATCAGAACGATGGTAAGTAGGCAGAGTGGGATCGCGGCGAGGGGCGGGATACGCATGGTTGGTTGCAAGCAAATTTAGGGTGTTGCGGCGAACGGGCAAGGCAACAAAGAAAAAACCCCGCCGGATTCACGCCGGTGGGGTTTTTGGAAAACGGTAACGCGCCGAAGGATCAGCTGGCGCTCTTGACGAGGAGAGCGCGCTTGCCGACCCGGTCGCGTAGGTAGTGAAGCTTGGCACGGCGGACTTTGCCTTTGTTAGAGACCTCGATCTTGGCGATACGCGGGGTGTGGAGAGGGAATACACGCTCGACACCCTCGCCGTAGGAGATTTTACGAACAGTGAAAGCGGAGTTAATGCCGGAGCCTCCCTTGGCAATCACGAGACCTGCGAAGATCTGGACGCGCTCCTTACCGCCCTCGACCACCCGGCAATGCACCTTGACGGTGTCTCCGACGTTGAATGAGGCAACATCCTCCTTGAGTTGCTCCTGCTCGATTTTCTTGATAATGTCCATGGTCGTGGTGGTGGAAATTGTGTGGATAAATGCCGCGAGGGTCTCATCGAAACTCGCGGGGCGAGATGGCTAGGGGATGATCAGGGCTTTTGCAAGGGTGAAAATGCTAAAATAAACGCTGAAAGGCTGAAATCCTTAAAAGCTGAAATCTTTCAGGGCTCTCAGCTGGTTTTTTTCCCGTAAACGGCGGAGGGATCGAAGGACAGATCCGACTGGGTGAAGGCGAGCGCGGCGGGGGTGCCGGGAATGACTTTACGATAGAAACAAGAGTTGCGGCCGGTGTGGCAGGCACCCGCGCCGATCTGCTCGACCACTAGGATGAGCGCGTCTTGGTCGCAGTCGGTGCGGATCTCTACGATTTTCTGGATGTGGCCGGAAGTTTTCCCCTTGTGCCAGATTTCCGAACGCGAGCGAGACCAATAGACCGCCTCGCCGCATTCTAAGGACAGCCGCAGTGACTCGGCGTTCATGTAAGCGAGCATCAGTGGCTCATTGGTGGCGGCGTCGATGGCCATCGCGGGGATCAGTCCGTCGGCGTCGAACTTCGGCGCGAACTCGCCGGATTCCTCGATCTGGGCTTTGTCTTTGCGGGTGGAAAAAGGGCTGGGAGCTGACATGGCAGGGAGAAAGTGGAAGCGTATGGGCTGTGCTGTCGAGGGCGGATTTTGGCGCGCCTCAGCAATGCGGACGATACGCCCGAAGCCGTCAAGAGGGCCGAGGGTGGCACCAATACAATGCGGAATTCATCCGTGGGTGATGCTCTCGCGCAAGCTGCTCTTTTGTGCTCAGGAGAATCCACCTCTCTAACAGCTCCTCACTTCACTCCGATCAGTTTGAGTTTCGCGGTCAGTGCTTCTGCCCAGATCTGGTAGGCAGCGGGAGAGAGGTGGAGTTGGTCGGGAAACAGCTCTGTGTTGAGAGTGCCAGAGGTGTCCATGAATTTCGTGTTGATGTCGAGGAGGTGGACGCGCTTGTTGTCGACTAGGGTTTTCAGCTGTTCGTTGATCTCGTCGTTAATTTTGCGCAGCGGGTTTCCGGCATTCTCTGCGCGGGGAAAAACGGACATGAGAACGATCTGTGTGTCCGGCCATTTCCATGCTAGGTCATCAAGGGTGTGGCGGATGGCGGCGACGGTTTCGGCAGCCGGGCGCTTGCTTTGGCCGGTGTTGTTGGTGCCAATGAGGATGACGGTAGCCTTTGGGCTGAGGCGCTGGATGTTGCCGTTCTGCAAGCGCCAGATGAGGTGCTCGGTTCGGTCGCCGGAATAGCCCCAGTTGACCGCGCCTAGGGGGGCGAAGTGTTTGTCCCATGCCGGCTTACCCTCGTCTTCCCATGCCTGGGTGATGGAATCGCCGAGGAAGACTACCTTGGCGTCCTTAGAGTTGCGTATTTCGGAATCCTTCGCGAGCCAGCGTTCCTTCCACCAATCTTCCTTGTTGCGGTGCATGGGGAAGGTGGAGTCACTAACAGAGTATCGCTTTTTGAGATCGGCGTGAAGAATTTTCATTTTTCCGAGGTCGTTGGCGTACGAGGGATCGGAGAAGACGTTCTTCATTTCCTGCGGGTCATTCTTGAGGTCGAAGAGCATCCACTCGGTGGTGTCAGGAAAGTGCATGAGCTTGTGGCGGGAATCGCGGACGCCATCGTGGCGGGCCACACGGTGGGTGTTCTCGCCGGAGTATTGATAGAAGACCGCATCGCGCCAGCCTTCCGGGGTTCTGCCCTCGCCCTTAAGGATGGGGACGATGCTCTTGCCCTGCATGTCGGCGGGGATGGGTGCGCCGGCCATTTCGAGGAAAGTGGGTGCGTAATCGATGTTCTGGATCATCGCCTCGGGTTCGACGCCCGGCTTGACGGCGCCGGGCCAGCGGATCACGAAAGGCATTTTGAACGATTCCTCGAACATCCAGCGCTTGTCATACCAGCCATGCTCGCCAAGGTAAAAGCCCTGATCCGAGGAGTAGATGACGACGGTGTTTTCTGCGAGACCTGATTCCTCCAGATACTCGAGGGTGCGACCGACGTTCTCGTCCACGGCACGAACGGCGCGGAGGTAATTCTTCACGTAGCGTTGGTATTTCCAACGGGTGAGATCGTCATCGCTCATGGTTGGTAGCGCGGCTGTTAGCTTCTCGTTTTCCGGGCCGTAAGCTGCGTCAAACTCGGCTTTCTGAGCGGTGTTCATACGATTGTATTCCCCGAAGGGCAGTTCGCCCCCGAAGCGGGGGTCAGTGGGTTTGCCATGCATCAGCATGTCATTTCCCCACTCGAAGTCTTTCGCGATGCTCATCCGCTGCTTTTTCAGGGACTCGATGCGTTGCGAGTAGTCGTCGAAAAGGGTCGGTGGCTGCGGCATCTCAATGCCATCGAAGAGCTTGTAGTGGCGCGGCGCGGGAACCCAATTCCGGTGCGGTGCTTTTTGTTGAGTCATGAGAACGAAGGGCTTTGACTTATCCTTGCGATTTTTGAGCCAATCGAGGGTCTTGTCGGTGACAATGTCGGTGACGTAGCCCTCGAAGCGTTTCATAGAGCCGTCCATCTGAATAAAATCGGGATTCACGTAGTTACCTTGGCTGGGGAGGATTTCCCAGTGGTCGAAGCCGGTGGGCTGGGAAACAAGGTGCCATTTTCCGATGAGTGCGGTCTCGTATCCGGCTTTTTGGAGGAGCTTGGGAAAAGTCTGCTGGCCGCCGTCGAAGCGTCCGGAATCGTTGTCCATGTAGCCGTTGAGGTGGCTGTGCTTGCCGGTGAGGATGGAGGCGCGGGAGGGACCGCAGATCGAGTTTCCACAGAAGGAATTCCGGAAAAGCATACCCTCCTTGGCGAGGCGGTCGATGTTTGGGGTCGGCGCGATTTTTTGGAAACGCCCGCCATAGGCTGAGATGGCCTGCAGGGCGTGATCATCGGTGAAGATGAAAAGGATGTTCGGTCGCTCGGCGGAGAAGGCCGTGAGGGTGAGGGCAAAAATAACGGTTGCGAGGTTTTTCATGTGAGAAAGATAACCCGTCCGATGTGCCCTCTCGACAAGAAAAAACCTCCAGCTAGGGTAGGGGACTTGCCGCTAAACTAACCCATGTTTCACCCTGCTTTCCATAATCTGCTCAAGCCGCAATGGCTCGATACGCTTGCTGAGCTGAAGGTATCCGGGGGGCTGGCGGTGAGTGAGCTGGCGCGTCGGCTGGACTCCAGCTACATGACGGTGAAGCAGCATTGCGAGGATCTCACCAAGCTCGGCTACCTGAGTCGATCGCGCATCCCCCGCACGGAAATCGGCAGGCCGGAAATTTTCTATCGGCTTTCGGAAAAGGCAGAGGGCATTTTTCCTAGTATCCCAGAAAGTTTCACTCTGGATATCCTCGAACAGATCCAACGTGCCTTCGGCGAGACCGCCCCTGATCGTTTGCTTTTCCAGCATTTTAAGGAGCGAGAGGAGGAGTGGAAAACCAAGCTCAGCAAGGGCACGACCCTACTCTACAAGGCACAGCTATTTGCTAAGATTCGCACGCAGGAAGGGCTTTTTATCAGCTGCCTGCATGAGCCTGAGACGGGTGTCATCACGCTCCGCGAGTTTCACCATCCGTTGGCTCGAGTGTATGCAAAGCATCCTCGTGCGATCGAAATGGAGCGCCGCGCGATCGAGGGGGCCTTTGGCGTGAAGGTCTCCCGCAAGCCCGCTGCTGGTGCGGAAGGAGCGCCAGCGCATATCGACTTTTTGATCGATGTGCGGTAGGGAGAATTTTCACAAAAGGATTTTGAATCAGAACCGCCTAAACTTTGTCAAAGACCCCAGCCACCAGACCGGCACACTTATGAAAACCCGCATATCCACGTTGTTATCCGTCGCGACTGCATCGCTCTTCCTCATTTCCTGCGACAAGCCCACCAACGAAGAGGGCTCGAAGCTCAGCCAGCTTGAAAAGAAAGCGGCGGAGGCCGAGGAGCGGCAGAGGCAGCTTGAGTCGGAGCTCGCTGAGCAGAAACTTCTCACAGAGAGAGATGCAATCGAGCGGGAGCGGACGCTGATCGAGCAGGATCGCATGGCGATGGAGGAGGCGAAGAACGCGGATAAGTCTGCGCTGGATGCGGAGCTGGAGAAGCGGAGCGCGGAGCTCGCGGAGCGGGAACGCAGGATGACCGAAGCGCAGGGAAATCTCGATCAGAAGGAGCGGCAACTGACGGGTCTTGAGGGAAAACTCAGCCAGCGCGAGTTGGATTTAGCTGGACGGCAGCCGCTCAAGGCGCTGCCTGTTACCCAGAAGGATTTTGTCAGCGGACCAACGGGGGATTTTAGGAATTTCCATGAGCCTCTCGGAGCTTATGGATCGTGGTTTAAAACAAGGAATTACGGCTATGTGTATCAGCCCACGGTCGTGCGGGATTTTTCATGGAGGCCATACACACGCGGGCGCTGGGCGTTCACGAATCAGGGCTGGACATGGGTTTCCAGTGAGCCTTTCGGCTGGGCCTGCTATCACTACGGGCGTTGGGCGCAGTTGCGCGGTGTTGGCTGGGTGTGGGTGCCCGGCAGTGAGTGGGCACCGGCTTGGGTGACATGGCGTGAAAGCCCCGGACACATTGGCTGGGCGCCCTTGCCGCCCGAAACGCTCGCATGGCGCGGCCGTGCGTGGGATTCCTCGGTGGAGGTAAGCTTCGGGATCAGTAGCTCGAATTTCTCCTTCGTAAGCTACCGGAATTTTGGAAACAACATCCAACCCTACTGCCTGCCTCCCGCGCAGAATACGGTGATTTACAGCAACACCACGAACATCACCTATTATCAAGTCACTGGCAACCGGGTCTTCGTCGGTGGTCCGGGATATCGCAATGTATGTGATCGGATCGGTAGGCCGTTTCCCATCCATCACCTCCGCACTGACCTAAACCCGGACTTTGGGCGCGGGGGCCGCCAGCTTGGCTCGCAATTCCGTGGCAACGAACTGCAGGTCATCGCGCCGCGCATGGATGCAAGCTGGAACCAGGCCTTGCGTCCCGCAAACGTCAATCGGGATCTCGGTGACGTCACCATCGACAGGCCGAAAGAACTTCCTGCGGAGGTGCGCGATGAATTCCGTGACCGTCGCGCCGAGGAAATCCGCCAAGCTGAACAGGTCGTTGTGGATGCGGGTGGGCGAGAAAACTTCGAGAGAGAGCGGATAGATCAGATCGAACAGAGCCGTAGAGACGCGGCTGAAGCCGAGAAAGCAGCGGAAGCTGAGCGCAACCCTATCCCTAAGCCGCAGCCGGAGACGATCCCAGGCACGATTCCCGAGGTGCCGCTGGAGCAGCCTGTGGCGGAAATTCCGAATAGCCCTACCGATCGCCCCGATCGTCCCGCGCGCCCCGGAAGTGCTGCTGACAGCGATCCGATCCCGACCCTTCCCGAACCGCCCGCCATTCCGGATGATAACCAAGAACCCGTCGCGGAGATTCCCACTTTGCCAACTCCTACAACTGACCCAGAGCGCCCCAGCATACCAGATCGTCCTCAACGTCCAGATCCTACAACTCCTCCTGGTGCTGATACGACGGAAGTAGAACCGCCCGCGATCGAACTGCCTGCCCAGCCACCGTCCGTTCCCGTTCCATCTGTTGAACCAGAAATGCCAGAACGTCCGGTGCAACCGGAAATTCCTGTAACCCCCGAGCCTCCCGATACCCCCGTGCCGCCAGCGCCGGAGCAGCCCTTACAGCCTGTTGCACCAGAATTGCCAGAACGTCCGGTGCAGCCCGAAGTCCCGGTAGCTCCGGAGCCACCCGCGCTGCAGCAACCTGAGCCAGCACGCCCAGTGATGCCGGAGCGTGATCAGGCCGAAGAAGTACGTCGCCAACAACAGCAGGAGGAAATGCGTCAGCAACAGGAACAGCAGGAGCGTGCCCGACAGCAACAGGAGGAAATGCGTCAGCAACAGGAACAGCAGGAGCGTGCCCGACAACAGCAGGAGGAAATGCGCCAGCAACAGGAACAGCAGGAGCGTGCCCGCCAACAGCAGGAGGAAATGCGTCAGCAGCAAGAACAACAGCGCCAGCAACAAGAGGAACAGCAACGCCAACAACAGCAACAACAACAGCAGTAATCCGCGCGGTCGGGCCCTTTCCGTGAGTCGGCTTAAATCTTATTTAAAAGTTTGTCTAAGTCGGAGATGGCCGCGCTTGATAGCTTCGCACGGCGTATTGGATCCTCTTAAACTTGCGGATGATTCATGTTTTAGAAATGAAGACGGTCAATTCACCAAGCCAGGGTATTTGCCGCGAAGGCGCGTCCAGTAGGAACTCCAATATTCGTCGTAGTAATCTTGGGCGGCGTTGTCGATGAAGTCAGAATCAGCTACGATCGGAGCCTTACTTGGCGTGTATTTTCCGAGGTGATCCTTTCCCGCCCTCAGCCGCGGGGAAACGAAGCGCCATTCCGAGTCGCCGAGTATCTCCGCACAAAGCTCAGCGAGTCCTGGGTCGTATCCTTTGAGCTGGGCGCGGGTGTGGATATGGTTATGGTCGTGGTCCATCGTGCGGTTCGTATCAAACCACGCTTGCACGCCTTCGGCGAAATACTCCGCCTTGTTCTTGATTGCGTAACATTCTTTCGGACCGCCGAATATGATCAGGACCTCGTCTTTTCGCGTGACCTTCGCGTCGGCTTTCACGGCTTGGCCGTTCACAAGGATATCGCCGCCATCCAGGCAGCTTTTGAGCAGGGCGGGGGATTCTTTTGGGAAAGCCTTCAGTAGTGCCTCGAGCAGACTCACAGGCTCGTCGCTTTTCACGCGGCGGAAGCGCTGGGCGGCTCGACCGTCGTTCCAGATTCCTTTGGCTTTCGCGGCATCATAGGTATCCGTCAGTCGTTTTTCCAGTGCCTCGTCGAATCCTGCGAACTGAATCACATGCCCGAACTCATGGATTAGGATGCTTTCGATCTGCATGCCGCCCTCGTATTCCATTACGTCTTCCTCGGCGAAAAACACCACGCGACGTTCGTCGATTTTGGTGAGAAATCCGCGTTGGCGCCAGTTGTAGAAAGCCAGTTCCTTTCCGGTCTTTTCGCTCTTGAACTGGGGGATGTCAGAGGTCAGTTCGTCGTGGGCGACTAGGATGCAGAGCACTTTGTCCTTGCGGATGCGTTGCGCGATCTCGGGTTTCAGTGTGCCCATCACCCTATCGAAAAGATAGGCAGCCTCCTGATGTGCCACATCTGCTACTCGCTCCGAGGTGGCGATTAATATGTCCTGCGTCACGGTTCCTTTCCTGAAAAAGGCGGGGTCGAGCTTGTATTCGGCGGCCTGTTCCGGGGTGACGGCTTTCACCTCATAAGCGGACACGGTAGAAATTAGGCTGGCACACAGGGCAAGTTGGAAAAGGATTTTTTGCATAACAATGGAGGGATACGTAAGGAGACGCGCTATGCTATCGGATTATCCTGCGATCACGCCGTGCATGCGGATGTCGTGGTCTTCCATGACCACTTCGTTGACTAGCTGAAAGTCAAAACAAATCCCGAGGCGAGTGGCATCTATCCGTGCTTCGGCTAGCGTCCTATCATAATATCCTTTCCCGCGCCCAATCCTGCCGCCGCTTCTATCAAATCCGAGACCCGGGCAGAGAAATAGGTCGATCTCATCAGTGAAAACGACAGGCAGGCGTTTGTTTGGTTCGAGAATTCCGTAGGCTCCGCGAAGCAGATCCTTTTTCAAATTTCTGACATGGTAGAAGGTAAGACGTTCGCCCGTTACTTTGGGAAACACCCAAACCCGATTCGTATCTCCCACCAGCGCCAGCAGATCCACCTCGCCGGGTATCGGCGCGAAGAGTGCCACTACCTGGATCTTTGGGTGATTGTCGAGATATGCCATTACTAGGCGGACTACACCCGCCGAATCCCCTGTTTTTCCCACGATTTTTTCCCGCAGCTCCTCGCGCAGTATTTTTTTTCTGATAGGCATGGTCGGCCCACTTACGAGTTGAGTTGACAGAAGATCATCAGGATTTGTCCCTTGCCAGTCGGTCATCTTATCCCGTCTTCTAGTTGTGTGTTGAAAATTTTGCAATTCCCGATCTTCGCAGTGCTCACGCTTGCCCCACTGTGCATGGCGGAAGAGCCTAAATTCACGTGGGAGCCACTGCAGATCAAGGCCAGCGCGTTCACCCGTGATCTGGTAATGCTCGATGCCGAGCGCGACGAGTATGCCACGAACCTCGCCGCCTACGCCGCCAACACGATCGTCACGGACGGTGCGTCGATGGCCTCGGTGAAACAGGGACGGCGCATCCTAGCTCTCGCCCTGCACCTCTCGCCCCGCAATAAACTGGCGGTCGTCATTCAGTTCCAACTGGCAAAAGGCATCGTTCCGGAAAAGGCAGACGGTGATTACAGTTCCCAAGTTCTCGCCCGCCTGCTGCTCACGCGCGGACAGCTCCTACTCCAGCAGGCGGAGGGGGAAAACCACATGCTTTCCCGATACTTCATCCAGCTCGCCGCCGAGATCGACCCTCGCAACCAGGATGCCGTTTACGCCAGCGAAATGATCCGTATCGATACAGGTGCGCCCGATTGGACCTTACTCACCGATCCGGGGATGGGGAAGGGCGACGAGCTGCCTTAGCTCCTTGGCTCGCCCCATATCTCGACGAGCAGGTCGTGCAGTGTTGGATCGTGCAGCTTCAGCTCCGCACGAACGAAGGGATAGAAATCATTGCGGTTGAAAAATGCTTCCGTGCCCTCGGCGAAGTATTCCTTGTGATTCGTCAGTGCGTAGTGCCGAACGGTCTCGCCATTGAAGAGCATCACTTTTTCATACGAGCCGGATGCCTTGGCTTTCCCGTAGGCAGCGATGATGCGCGGCTCCTCGAAGCTGAGCACTTGGTCGTGGTAGGCATGTGCCAACTCATGAAGCACGACCATCGGGTGCTTGGCGAGTTGGGCGGACGAAATTAAGTTCCGCGCAACCGGCACGTGGTATTTTTTTGCAAGCCTCGGATCATGGCCGTTGTCACGCAGCCACTGCTCGCTGGGATGGTATTGCATGGATTTGAGCGTCGGGTGATCGCGCTCCACCCAAATCTCTAGTTTCCGGAGTTTCTCCACACGGTCGGCGGGAACCATCGCGGTGATGATCCGCAGGTGCGCCTCCAGCATCGCCAGCGAGCGGGCGTCCTCGGAGCCGGGCGCGGAATCCAGCATCGTGGGCTCGATGTGAACCGTCCACCCCTCGATCTTTTTCTCCACC
Organism: Prosthecobacter debontii; assembly: GCA_945883455.1. Taxonomy (GTDB): domain Bacteria; phylum Verrucomicrobiota; class Verrucomicrobiia; order Verrucomicrobiales; family Akkermansiaceae; genus Luteolibacter. Next base: position 8,313 of record CAMCXJ010000018.1, on the reverse strand, counting down.
GGATCGAAGCGCGGCTTTGCGGTCTCCGCAGCAAAGGCGACAACGATCAGTGCGGAGATGATGGCTACAGTTTTCGGGACATTCATGGACCTCATGTTAGGGCAAAGCAGCGCGCGCGCCATCGTTCTTTACGAAATTTCATCGCCACGAGGCGTGGTGTCCGCGATAGAATCCGGCATGGAAAGCAAGGTTGGAAGAGGTGGATTTTTCCCGAAGAAACGGGTATCGCGAGGTGGTGCGGGGAAGCCGGAGGAAAAAGGCTGGGATGGCGTGGCGGGCTGGTACGATAAGCTAGTGGGCGCGGACGGCTCCGACTACCACCGAAATGTGATCCTGCCTGCCGCAATGGATTTGCTCGCCGTGCGCGAGGGCGAGGCGGTGCTCGACCTCTGTTGCGGGCAAGGCGTGCTGGTGCGCCAACTTCTCGCCGCCGGCGCGGGGCGTGTGCTAGGCGTCGATGCCAGCGGAAAACTCATCGGCGCCGCACGACAGCGCTACGGCGGTGAAAAAAAAGCCGTTTTCCTCCGTGCCGACGCCTGTGCCACCGGCGATTGGGCAGACGGTTCTTACGCCGCTGCCGCCTGTGTGATGGCCGTTCATGATGTGCCGGATTTGAACGGCTTGATGTGCAACATCGTCGCCGCGCTCAAACCCGGCGGGCGAGTGGCTATCGTGATGATGCACCCGTGTTTCCGCATCCCCAAGGAAAGTCACTGGGGCTGGGATGCGGATCAGAAAGTCCAATACCGTCGCCTTGACCGCTACGGGAAAGCCATTGAGATCGGCATCCAGACAAGGCCGGGACTCGGCACCGATGAGGGCACCGTTTTTTACCACAGACCGCTCGCCGAGCTCATCAGCGTCATGGGAAAAGCCGGACTAGGCGTAACAAAATGCACAGAGCTTTTCTCGCACCGCCGCTCACAAATCGGCCCCTTCAGCAAGGCCGAGCACCGCGCTGCGGAGGAGTTTCCCCTTTTCCTAGGTCTCGCTGCACTGAAGCTATGAGTGCTGTTCGAACCGCTTTCAGATTGCAGGAGTGAGTTCGGATGGCAAAACTTGTGCAGCACTCGTTCCAAATGAGCGCAATGATTGATGGTAGATCTCACAAAATTACATATGAACAGAAAACTCAGAATGGGCATGGTAGGCGGCGGGCGCGGGGCATTCATCGGCTCCGTCCACCGGATGGCGGCAAACCTCGACGGCAAGATCGAGTTGGTAGCCGGTTGTTTCTCCTCGGACCCGGAAAAATCCCGGCTCTCCGGCGAGGACTTTTTCCTCTCCCCGGATCGCGTTTACGCCACCTTCGAAGAAATGGCGGAAAAGGAATCCGCGCTGCCCCTCGGAGAGCGCATCGATTTCGTGAGCATCGTCGCCCGCAACGACCTCCATTACAAGGTGGCGAAGAAATTTCTGGAAAGCGGCATCCACGTGATCTGCGAGAAGCCGCTGGCCTTCTCGAAGGCGCAGGGCGAGGAACTCCGCGCCATCGTCGAAAAGAGTGGCCTGGTTTTTGCGCTCACTCACAACTACACCGGCTACCCGATGGTAAAGGAAGCGAAGGCGATGGTCGCCGAAGGCAAGCTCGGCAAGATCCTGAAAATCGTCGCCGAATATCCGCAGGGCTACGCGATCGGCGCCTACGATGAGGCCGCCTCCTCCGGTGGCGCGATCTCGAACTGGCGCATGGATCCCTCCATCTCCGGCGTTTCCAACTGCATGGGCGACATCGGCTCCCATGCGGAAAACCTGGCACAATACATAACCGGTCTGAAGCTGGAGGAAATCGCCGCCGATCTGAACACTTTTATCCCCGGCCGTAAGCTCGACGACGACGGCTCCTTGCTCTGCCGCTACGAGGGCGGCGCGCGCGGTGTGCTCTACGCCTCGCAGATCTCCACCGGCGACGAGAACAACCTCAACATTCGCATCTACGGCACCAAGGCCTCTCTCGAGTGGCACCAAGAGCATCCCAACGAGCTCACCGTGAAATTCGCCGACAAGCCCCGCGAGACTTGGCGCCGCGGCAACAGTTACAACGGCGCCGCCGCTGCGAAATACACCCGCCTCCCCTTCGGCCACCCCGAGGCGTTCATTGAGGCCTTCGCGAACATTTACCTCGCCGCTGCCGAGGCCATTTCCGATTCCATCGCAGGGAAATTCAAAAGCAACGAAGCTTACGATTATCCCAACGTGCAGGACGGCGTGGATGGCATGGCCTTCATCGAAGCCGCCGTGAAATCCTCCGGAAACAACTCCGCCTGGACAAAGCTCTGATTCACAAGGAGTGGCTGCCATGCCTCATGCAGCCCCTCCGTGGCGGCGATCTTCGGTCGCCGTCCTTCCTCCTTCCTCTCCCCCGCGGAAATCTTGCGTCCCTAAATGTATAAGGTCATGTATCGAGTCAGGAGTGACATCGCGACATTGCTGTGAGTCTGTCAGTTTTCTCAGGTTTTCACATCTGACTTCATAGACCGCTTGCCAATTGTCTCTACCTTGATTTGGGAGGTCGGGGCAAGATTCCCGAACAACGGCTTGGGGCTGGAATCCCTAGCCACGATTCAATACAAAAGGACTTCTAGTAGACTGTCTAACTGGCCGTGGTGGGGGTAGCGTCCGGGGATGGCGAGTGATGGTTCGGAAGCCGCGGGTATCGGTTTTGCGAGCTTATCCCTTGGTTCAATTGGATTCTTTCGGTAGGATCGAGATTTTGTGGAGGTTGCCGGGTGCGTAGTATCTTTTCGCGAGGACGTTGATTTCCTTGAGGGTCATGGAGCGGTAGTCCTTGTCGCGGGAGCGGGCGAGCTCGAGTTTTTCGGGGTCGGACTGAGATTGGGAGAGGACGGTGGAGAGCCAGTAGGAATTGTCGCGGAGAGTTTTTTCAAGGTTCGAGAGGGTGGGGGCGAGGGCGCGGTCGAGTTCGTCCTGCGTGGCTCCCTTTTCAGAAAACTCTGTGGCAATCGTTTCCATGGTGGTGAGCAGCAGCGGGATGTCGTCGGGCTTGCCGATGGACTGGCCGATGAGGTAGCCCATGCCTTCGAGTGCATCCGATCCGCCCGCGCCGGCGTTCGGCGAGTAGGAAGCTCCGAGCTTCTCGCGGATCTCTTCGCGGAGGCGGTCGCCGTAGATTTCGGAAAGGACGTTCAAGCGGCGCACCTCGGGGATGTTGCCGCGCATGCCGTCGGTTTTCCAGACGGCGGTGGCGGCGGCCTGTGGGATCTTCGATTCGTAGGAGAAGGTTTTTTCCAGAGGCGGTTCCGGGAAATCGACCTTACGTGAAAGCGCGGTCTTCACGGGCGGTGCGGCGTCGCGTTTCGCGAGCGAGCCAAAGGTGGCGAGCAGGTCTTTGAGTAAAGTCTCTTGGTTGAAATCGCCGACGATGGTGAGCTCCAGATAACCTTTCTCAAGCTCCGGCGTGAGCCATGCTTTTACTTGGTCGATGGTGTAGTTGGAGATCTGTTCTTGGGTGGGGATGGTGAAGCGGAAATCGCCGCCGTGGAGCCAGGCGTCCATCTCCATCATCGGGCCACTGGTGGTGTGCTTGATCGATTGGAACAGCATGGGGATGGCCTTTTGGAACTGCCAGAGCGCCTCGGGGCGGTAGCCGGGATCGGTGATCGAGGCGACCATGATCTGGAGCTGGAGGAGCTGATCTTCCGGCGTGGTTGATCCGGAAAGGCTGAATGCGTCCTCGCCGATGGAGAGTCCCACGGAGGTGTTGCGACCCGCGAGGATTTCCGAAAGCTGGTCGTTGGTATGCTTACCCAGACCGCCGCCGTCGAAGATCGCGTTGGCGAATTTGTCGAGCATCGGCGTGCCCTTCGGCTGCGAGAGCTGGCCGGTGCCGATCCGCGCATAAGTACGGATACGGTTTTTCTCGAAGTCGGTTTTCTTGAGGTTGATGCGGACATTGTTCGCCAGCTTGATCTGCGTGATGCCGAGATCCTCGACCTCGATGGTCGAGGCGATGGATCCAGGTTTCCCGAAATCGGTGTAGCCGAAGGGGATGAGCGCGCGGGCCACGGGCGGATCGACGGCTGTTTCTGCGGATTTATCGTAAAGCTTGGTGAGCGTTTCTGCCGCGTCTTTGGGCGCTTCCTTGGTGGAAAGAACGAGGTGATAACCCGGCGCTTCCCAGAATTTTACGAAGTCCGCGTGAACCTCCGCAACCGTGATCCCGTTGAGGATTTCCTCGGAGAGTTCGAGATCTGCCTCGGGGGTGGAGAACACCGAGCCTTCGTTGACCGTGCGCGCGATGGCGGTGGCGAGCGAATCGGACTTGCGGGTGTCCTTGCGTTTCACCGCCTCGCGGTAGGCGTTGAGTAGGTTCGCCTTCGCCTCGGAAAGCTCGGCCTCAGTGAAGCCATGCTCCTTGGCGCGGCGAAGTTCTTGTTCGAGGACGGGCACCACTTCCTGCCAGCGGTCGTCCGCGGCGGTGAGGGAAACGGAACCCATTTCCAGCTCGTTGAAGAGCGCAAATTTCGAAGCGGAGCCGGCGCTCACCGGCGAGTTTTCCTGTTTCGTGATCCGCTCGAATCGGCGGCTCAGAATGGAGTGTGCGATCTCCACCGGGAACCTCGCCGCGCGTGTTTCTTTGCTGTCCGGCTTGCGCTCAAAGCGGCGCACTAGGTTCAGCGAAACATCTGTGGAGGCGAGTTCCGCGTCGCTGAAAATGTGCGGCGTCACGCCTTCGGGGATCGCCAGCTCGCCCATAACGGGGTCGGCACCTGGCTCCTCGGGATTCACGAGCGTGCCGAAGGTTTCCTTGATCGTCAGCTCAAGCTCGGCGGCATTGATGTGGCCGACGGCTACGAAAGTCATGCGCTCCGGCGTGTAGTATCTTCGGTAAAAATCCACGAAGCGCTCACGCGGCGCGTTCTTGATTACCTCTTCTACACCGATGGGAAAACGCTCGCCGATCAGCGAACCAGGCAGCAGTGTTTGGAATTGTTTCAGCATCATCCGGTATCCCACCGAATCCCGCGAAGCCTTCTCTGCTAGGATGACACCGCGCTCCGCATCGATCTCTTCCGCGCTGAGCAGCGCGCCGTCCGCGAAGTCGCGGAACACGCCGAAGGTGAGTTTCATGGTGTCCGGTTTGAGGTCGGGCAGGTCGAGCATGTAAACGGTCTCATCAAAAGATGTGTAGGCATTGACGTGGGCGCCGAAAGCGATGCCACGCGTTTGCATCTCACGAATCAGGGTGTTCGCGTCCTTGTGGCGCTTTGTGCCGTTGAAAACCATGTGTTCGAGGAAATGCGCGACGCCGCGTTGATCTTCTTCTTCCATAAGAGATCCAGCTGCGATGTGGAGGCGTAGAGAAAGCCGGTTCGGTGGCTCTGAGTTCGGTAGGATCATGTAGCGCATCCCGTTTTCCAATTTTCCGAATACCGCTGTGGGATCCGGCATAATGTCGGATTTCTCATGCGACCATTCCCGCGCGGCCACTGGCGTTGTTGACAGTGACTTTGGGATGCTCGGAGGAGCAGGCGCCGCCTTATTTTCTGCAGGAGTTGCTGCCAGCTTCGCGTCCGGCTTGTTGTCGCGTAGGGCCAGGAAAAGGGCGGTGGCCGCCAGGATGAGGCTGAGGAGCAGAGGACTTGCGTTGCGCATTGAGAAAGAGTCGCGATGCCGCGTGAGATTGCAAGCATGGGGTGGCGGGTATGGAGAGTCGCGCCCCCGGCCGGCTTCTTCCGGTAAGAGGTGCGTATCGCGTTTGCAAAGGGCCTTTGAAAGTGTAGAAGACATCATGTTCCTAGAGGTTTCCACACCCGCGCTACTGTTTCCCGCGATCAGTCTGCTATTCCTTTCCTACACGAACCGCTTCCTGCATCTCTCCGCGTTGATCCGCGAGCTGCACGGGCAATGGGCGGAGCGCGGCGATTGTCTCGCCCGGCAGCAGATCGAGAATCTCCGCAAACGCCTCGTGCTGATCCGCTTCATGCAGCTTCTTGGCGCGCTAAGCCTGCTGCTCTGCGTCGTTTCCATGGTCAGTGTAATGGCCGAAGCGCAGTGGCTGGCGATGCCATCGTTCGCCGCGGCGCTGTTCCTGATGGGGGCTTCGCTGGCCAGCCTAGTGTGGGAGATTTGGATTTCCGGCGGCGCGCTGCGCATCCTGCTCGCGGCGATGGAGGAGAAGAAGCCCTGACCGGGCAAATTTCCGCATTGCCCGGGGCGGGGAAATGCCCTGAGCATCCGCGCATGTCGAAATACGCGGGCGAAGAGGTGTTGGTGGTGAAGCGTGGGCTATTGAAAGAGCTCGGGATGTTCGAGGGCTTCCGCACTGACGGCGTGGATGATGTGGTGGCGGCGCTTTTGGAGCCGGAAGCCCACTTTTTCCTGGATCGTGCGGCGGCGGAGGAAGACCCCAACCACAAACAGCTCATCCCGTATTGCATCTTCAAATGCGGCGACCGCGTCCTCCACTACACGCGTGGAAAATCGGGCGGCGAGAACCGGCTGCATGCGAAAATTTCCATCGGCGTCGGTGGCCACATCAATCCCGTGGACATGGGCGAGGGGCGGAAAGGCGCCGCCGCCTACTACGCCGCCGTGCAGCGCGAAATCGACGAGGAGCTCGACATAGCCTGCGATTACACGATGCGCATCGTCGGACTCCTCAACGACGATTCGAACCCCGTCGGCCAGGTGCACCTCGGTGTCGTGCATCTCGTGGAGCTGGAAAGCGAAGAGGTGACTTCCCGCGAAGACGCGTTGACCGATCTTTCATGGGCGAGCGTTTCCGACCTCAACGGCGGGCTCTTCGAAAGGTTGGAGACATGGAGCGCGTTCTGCGCGCGGTGGCTCGCGGAGGGGAATGGGTGAGGGGGGATAAGATTTCGGCATTTACCTGCGCCCCCTTGATGCCGATCATCCGGGCATGAGCGATTTCGACGCCTTTGAGATAAAGATGCGGGCGGCCGGTATGGGCGATGCACCCGTGGCGGTTTTCAAACGGAACTACGAGGCGCTGCTGCGCGATGAGACGGGGCTGATCCCCGAGGAAAACATCGCCCCCGCCGGTGATTTGCCGAAGGCGGACGATTTGCCCGAGGGCGACGGCGCGGATCTACTCGGGCAGACGGTGATCGTGAAACTCAACGGTGGTTTGGGAACGGGGATGGGTTTGCTGGGGCCGAAGAGCCTACTCGCCGTGCGCGAGGGCGTGAATTTCCTCGATCTCATGGTGCGGCAGACACTTTCGCTGCGGGAAAAAAGCGGCACGCAGGTGCGCCTGCTATTGATGAACAGTTTCAGCACCAGCGAGGACACGCTCGCCCATCTCCAGCGTTACGTTCAGCAGGGCTTCGCCGACGCGGGTGAGGTGGAGATGATGCAGAACATGGTGCCGAAGATCGATGCGCAGACACTCAAACCGGTAGAATGGTCCGCCGATCCCGAGCAGGAATGGTGCCCGCCGGGCCATGGCGATCTTTACCCCGCTCTCGTCGGCAGCGGTTGGCTGGATCGCTTGCTTGCGGAAGGCGTGAGATACGCTTTCGTTTCCAACTCCGACAACCTCGGCGCCATTTTCGATCCCGCGCTGCTCGTGTTCTTTGCAGACTCCGGCGCTCCGTTCATGATGGAGGTCACGCGGCGCACGGCGGCGGATCGGAAAGGCGGCCATCTCGCGATCCGGAAAAGCGACGGGCGCCTGCTGCTGCGCGAGGTCGCCCAATGCCCAGACGCGGATCTCGATGCCTTCCAGAACATCGACAAGCACCAATATTTCAATACGAACAGCCTGTGGCTAAACCTCGAAAAGCTGAAAGCCCAGCTCACCGCCGACTCCGGCGTGCTGCCGCTGCCGATGATCAAGAACAAAAAAACCGTCGATCCCCGCGATCCGAAATCGCCTGCGGTTTTCCAGCTCGAGATCGCGATGGGATCCGCCATCGAGTGCTTCGAGGGCGCGCTGGCCGTGGAGGTTCCGCGCAGCCGTTTCGCGCCCGTGAAAACTACCGCCGATCTCCTCGCCCTCCGCTCCGATGCTTACGAGGTGCTGCCCGACGGGCAAGTCCGCCTCCGCGCGGAACGCAACGGTGTGCCGCCGGATATCTCGCTTTCCGGTGAATACAAGCTCGTCGATTCGCTCGACACGCTAGGCGTGCCGAGCTTGATTCAATGCCGCTCGCTGAAAGTTAGCGGGCTGGTCTCCTTCGATGACGGCGTCGTCCTCGAGGGCGATGTTGCTTTTGAAAACCATCAATCCGAACCCAAGGCCATCCCGGCGGGCGTTTACAACAACGGAAATTACTGACTTATGTGGAAAGGAAGATTTACACAGGATACCTCGTCGCTGGTCCAACA
>CAMCXJ010000017.1 GCA_945883455.1 Prosthecobacter debontii | reverse complement strand
ACCTTTAAGCCCGCGCCGTTCGAAAAAGGCCGACCATGGCTGATCAGGAACTTCGGTCCCGTCGGCATCGGCATCATGCTCGATAAAGGCCCGGTGATGAAAATCCAGAACGTCGAAGTCGGCTCGCCCGCCGAAAAAGTCGGCAATCTCAAGCAAGGCGACATCATCGAAAGCATCAACGGCGTGAGACTCACCGACACCAAGCGCGACCCTCGCCTGGTTCTCGGCGACCTCATCACCGAAGCCGAGGCCACTGATGGCAAAATCCACCTGCAGATCAGCGGCAAGGGCGTGGTTACCGCGGATATCCCCGTCCTCGGCCGCTACAGCGATACCTGGCCCCTGGACTGCCCCAAGTCCGACAGGATCGTCCGCAACCTCGCCGATCTCCTCGCCAAACAAGGCAAAAACGAATGGGGCTCCGTGCTCTTCCTGCTCTCCACTGGAGAAGAAAAAGACCTCGAAGTCGTCCGCGGCTGGATGAAGGAAAGGAAACCCATCTGGGCGCACAACTGGCAGGTCGGAGTTGAGGGCATGGGCATCTGCGAATACTACCTCAGAACCGGGGATGCCTCCATCCTTCCCGTCATCCAAGCCGGCGCCGATCACCTCCGCGACCGCATCTATAACGGAGCATGGTCAGGACGCGGTGCCTCCTTCAATTACCAATCCGGCGGCCACCTCAACGCCGCCGGCGTCCACTGCCTCACTTACCTCATGCTCGCCAAATCCTGCGGCGTCAACGTTGATGAGAAAACCCTCCAAAGCAGCCTCTCCCACTTCTTCGATTATTCCGGCAAAGGCAGCGTCCCCTATGGCGACTATGTCCCCAAACCCGGATTCCGCGACTGCAACGGCAAAACCGGCGGCTTCGCACTCGCCATGACCGCCGCTTCGCGTCTGACCCCCGAGGGCGAGAACTCCATCTACGCAAAATCCGCCCAGACCAGTGCCATGAAAGCCTACTACGGAACCCACGATTACAACGTGGGCCACACCGGCGGCGGAATCGGGGAAATCTGGAAATCCGCCGGTGTGCAACTTCTGGCCGAAACGCGCCCCAAACAACACCGCGAATACCTGGACGTAAGACGCTGGTCACTGGAACTCGCCCGCAGGCACAACGGCGCCATGGGCATCGCCGGCGGTGAGGAAGGAAATTACGACCAAGCTTCCGGAGAGAAGCTCGCTTGGGGCACCTTCAACGCCCTCAACTACACCGCTCCACGCAAGCGCCTCCATCTCTTCGGCGCTCCCCTCAGCAAGCATGCCAAAACCTACCAGCTCCCCATCCGCCCCAAAGACTCCATCGCCGCCGATGACGACTTCAGCTCGCCAGCCCCCGTCCCGGAAGCTTCGTGGACTGAAGAGAAATTCAACAACGAAACCCTTACCGATTTCGGCGGCTGGAACGTTTACGGAAAGGTTTACAACGACAAGGTCACGGACGAAACCTTGCGGGAATTCCTTCACCACCCGGAAATCTCCCTTCGATTTGACGCCTTGGGTGCGATGCTCAAATACAAGAAAGATACCATGATCCTCGAATGTTTGCGATCAAAGGACGCGAGATTGAGGCACGTCGGCATCATGGCGATGCATGAACTTTGGGGAACATGGCGGCCAAGCGACGAAGAGACAAAACGCAGGATCACCCCCGAAATGATGGCCGAAGTGGATACAATCATCCGCAACCTCGGGGAATCGGCATTCAACCGGGGATGGGCCGTCGGGCTGTTGCAACATGCCGATCTCCCGCGCCTGCGCACTTTCAGGGATGTGCTTGTGGAGATGATCGAAAAAGGCACGGACCAAGGCCAAGTGTCGGCCATCCACGCCAGCACACCCTTCCTCACCGATCCGGAAAGTTATAAGATCGCCTTCCCTCCGATGATGAAGGCCATTTCAACCGCCACTTCCTACCCGGTCTCCATGTCCACCTCCTCCAAAATCAGCATGGCCATGGAGACAGCCAGCCCAGAAATCCAAGCCTACGGACTCAAACAGCTCCAAGCGGTCTCTGCCTCACAACCGCCTGCTCTCGTAAGTAAGGACACCGGCATCTATGTCATTCCGGATGGTGCCTCCGCCAAACGCACGGCTCTTAGCATCTCTCTCGGCTTCTCCGAAGAAGGCAGGCAAGTCATGAAACTACTCCCCAAAACCACACTAAAATCCTACGTCAGCGGCAAGGAGTCCGATATGTACCGTTTCAGCGGCACATTCAAAAACGACCCGAAATACGTCGGCACATGGCTATGGGCGGTCTGGCCCCCGGCAAAAAAGCCCGATGAAATCGACGCCCGCATCCAGGAGTGGCTCAAAAAATCCAAGGGGGTTGTAGACGTCAAAAGCTCGAAAGACACGCTCGAGCTCCGTGCGGATGGCAACGCCCTATCGCGGAGCTACTATGGCCATAAGAGCAGGCCCGGTAATGCCTTCTGGTCGGACAACATCATTTTCAGCGTCACCAAAGGCGAAGCCTACCAGATGGAAATCCGAAGCTACGACGGCCATGACTTCCTCATCATCGAGTGCGGCAACTTCGCCCCCGCCATCCCCAAGGAAGGCGAAGCCGAAGCCACCCCCGTGCCCCCGGACTTCCACTGCGGCTACCATATCTTTATGAGAAAGAAATAGGCGAACCGGAAGTGATACGGTTATGGAACGCAACGACGCAGAAATACGCCACACGATGAAAACAAAAACACACTCCACCTTATCCATCCTGCTCGCCACCGCCCTCTTGTTGCCCTCGTGCAATGCCAAATACGACATGGTGACATTCGATGCTGTTGGCACCATGCCCGCTGCCACAACACCTGTTCCCAAAATTGAAATCAATACCAACGTGACTGGAGGTATGATGGGCGGCTCCGTGAAGAGCAACAAGCCATACGCCATCCGTGCCCACTACATGGATGACACATTCACCTTCGCATCCGCCGAGTTCACCAAGGTGACAGTAACGTATGCCGATGGCACCAATGATCCCGGTGCCGCTGCGCTCAAGCTTCCCATGTACTTCCGACACAGGATTTATGAATCCCATAACAGCGTGGCCGGCGGAGCCATAGTCGTAACAAAGTCGCGTATCATCCAGGCGGAGTTTCCCGGCACCATCAACCGTGACGAACCCTTCACGCTACTGATAGAGGGTAAATTCACCAAAGACGACGGCACGATCATCCCTTTCAAGATCACGGAAAAGTACGACATTTCTCGAGATAAAAGAACGCAATCCTGGGCGGATTTTGTGAGCGGTTGTTGATCCATCTTCCATCCGGCACAGACCGTGGAGCCGTAGTTCGAGCGATCACCTTCTTTTAAAGGATTCACGAACAATCACCTCCGGAAACGCAGCTCCTCGCGCAGCGTTTCCACCTCATCGAGAAGCGCGATGATCGTCCGGATCGCAGCCCAGTTCATGCGGTGGCGCTGGCGGAGGGTCGCGATGTGGCGCAGCCGCATGACGCTTTCCTCGTCGAAGTGTCAGCCGCTGGGGCTTTCGGCGGGGGCGACGATGCCCTTGCGGCAGTAGAAAATGATTTTCCGCCGCGAGTAACCGGTCATGCGGACGACGATGTCGAGCGGGTGGAGGTGGTGCGGATCCGGGCTGATCATGTTCATCTCTGTTAGTCCCTCGGTTTGAATTTCGAAACGTCGCGGAGCTTTTCCCAGAGGCCTCGTTCCTCCCCGTCGGGGGCGGGCGGGGTGGCGACGGCGACCTCGACATAAAGATCGCCCGGGGCGTTTTTCTTCGGTAGGCCGTAGCCTTTCATGCGGAGCTGGTCGCCGGGCGAGGTGCCGGACGGGATCCTGATCTGCACGGATTTCCCTCCGGGCACTTTCAGCGGGATCGTCGCGCCGAGCACTGCTTCCCAAGGAGCAAGAGAAAGGTCGCAATGAATGTCGTGACCGCGCACGCGGAAATCGGGATGCGCGGCAAAGCGGACGCGGAGGTAGAGATCGCCATTCGGTGCGCCGCCGGAACCAAGTCCTCCATGACCGGGCACGCGCAGCCGCTGCCCCTCACCGATGCCCGCCGGGATGCGCACCTGCACCTCATCTGTCACCACTTTGCCGGTGCGCGGATCGGACTTGCGAAGCGCGATGGTTCGCATCGAACCGGTGAACGCCTCCTCCAGCGTGACCATCAAATCACCTTCTATGTCCTGACCGTGCGAAGCTCCGCTGCGCCCGGTGAAGTCGCCTCCATAACCGGTCGAACGCCGCGCCCCGCCGCCGGAAAAGTAGCGCTCGAAGAAATCACTGAAGCCCGTACCATCGAACTCGAATTCCGCGCCGCCCGGCATCGACCCACCATGGTAGCCACCGCCCGGCTGATCCCAGTTCGCGCCGAGCGTGTCGTATTTCTGCCGCTTCTCTGTATCGCCCAGCACCTCATAAGCTTCGTTAATCTCCTTGAATTTGCTCTCCGCCCTCACTTTGTCAGCCGCCACATCCGGATGATGAACACGTGCGAGTTTACGGAATGCCTTCTTCACCTCCGCCTGTGTGGCACTCTTGGCGACACCGAGGATCTGGTAGTAGTCTTTAAAATCATTCGCCATTTTTTAGATCCTCTGGGAGTCTTATCATCCGTGAAGCTGTTTGTCTAACAAGCTTTGATGTCTTCTATTTACTAGCATCGGGATGTCGCCCAACAACTATCTTTCTTCGTGGTTGAGCGCAGAGTAAAAGGAGTGCAAGTTCTCTCTGATGTCCCACCCACGAGATCCGGACGAGCCGAAGATCTTCTTCCTGCCGAACCTGATGACCGCATGCAACCTTGCCTGCGGGTTTTTCGCTGTTCTGATGATTTTCAAAGGTCAGATTGAGGTTCAAAAACTTTCCGGCGACGGTGTGCTTGCCGCAAAGCAATACTACGAAATTTCCCGGGGATACTATCAATACGCCATTCTACTTATCTTCGGTTCCTGCCTCTTCGATCTGCTCGACGGGCGTCTCGCACGCCTCGGCGGGCAGGAATCACCCTTCGGCCAGGAGTTCGATTCGCTCGCTGACATCATTTCCTTCGGCATGGCTCCCGCGATGCTCCTCTCGCGCGCCGTGCTATTCCCGCTCGGAAACCTCGGCTGGTCTATCGCGCTGATCTATCTGGTCTGCGGCGCGATGCGTCTCGCTCGCTTTAACTGCCTCGCCTCCATGCCGAAAAAGCCCGGCGCGAGCAACGACTTCCGTGGCATACCCATCCCCATGGCCGCTGGCTTCATCGCCTCACTCACTTTCCTAATCATCGATCTTTACAAGAACGATCACGAGGTTGGCCCATGGAAATACGTCCTCGCGGCTGTCATGCTGTTCCTGTCGTGGCTGATGATCAGCGACGTTCGCTATCCGTCCTTCAAGACGGTCGATTGGAAAACGCGCGGCAGCCTCAGCACCATCGTCCTGGCGCTGGTGCTGATTTTCGTAACGATTCGTTTTCGTTACGTCATGCCCGTAGTTCTGTTCAGTTCCTACCTGATCTACGGCTTCATCCGGCCATGGATTTCTCAGCGTCTGAGAAAGGAGATCGAGGATTTCTCGGAACCCGCCACGACCTCCAAACCCAACGAACCTGAGGGATTATGAGCGATGAAATGAAAAAATCCCGTCTCGTGCCTTGGCTTCTAGTAATCCTGCCGACCTGGGTCGTCGTCTCCGCCGGATTCGGGCTGTTCAAATATTTCAGCGACGAAAAAGCCGCTGCCATCGAGGAGGCGCAGCGCTTCGCAAAAAGCGTCTCTGCCGAAAGCATGGCGGACGATCTTAATAAGATCATCCATGTCATCGGCGAACGCCCCGCCGAGAAGCCCGACAAGCTCTCCGCCACTTCCTCGATGATACGCGGCGTGCTCGGCCCCTCCAACACGGGCTACGAGGTGAAAACCGTCACGGGCCCCGGCGTGTTCCCACTCCTCCACGTGACCATCCCATCGTTGAAGGCGGACGCAGCGCCGCTATGGGTTCTCACCTCCTACGATTCTCCACCGGGTTCTCGAGGAGCGGAGCGCAACGCCACCGGCCTCGCCGCCACCCTCGCCGCCGCCCAGGCACTCGCCGGCGAAAAACCCGCCCGCCCCATGCATTTCCTCTTCCTTCCCCACGCCAATGACCCGAATTCTCCGGTGGCCGAGACTGCGCTCATCGCCTCGAAACTGATCGGCTCCGCTGCGAAGGCCATCCTCTGCGTCGAGGCGATGGGCGCCGCCGAGACCCTCATCCTCTCCTCCCGCGATACCACCGCACTCCCCGCCGTCGAGTTCGCAGATCTCGGAAAAATTCTCGGCGCAGATGTGATCTGCCTCGGCGAAGACACCGACCTCGCCTCCATCCTCTTCGAGATGGGGCAACCCGCCGTCCGCGTCGCCACCCGCCCCATGCTCTTGCCCGATGAAGAAGACGACAAACTTCCCTTCGCGCCAACCCTCGCCGCATCCAGCGGGCGCTTGATCGAACTGGTGCGGAGGCTGGCGAAGTAAACGAGGCGTTGACAAGTTAGTGGAAGCTGGCAAATTGCCATCATGGTAAAAACGCAAGTCCAGATACCCGACGGGCTCTACCGTGAGGCGAAACGAATCGCGGCGGAGAATGAGATGAGCTTCGCGGAAGTAGTGCGAAGAGGGCTGGAGCAAATCATCATTCACCACCCGCCCGGTAGGCAGCGCCCTGATCAGTGGGAGCCGCCACAAGCGTTCGACCTTGGCGAAACCCTTGCCCCAGAATCCGAGTGGACGAGCCTCTGTCACGACTGAGCGGACATGATCAGTTTCGACACCAACATCGCCGTCCATGCGGCCAATTCGGCCTCGCCGCAGCATATTGCAGCGGTCGCCTTCCTGCGCTCCCTAGCTACACGTAAAGATGTGGCAGTCTGTGAACTCGTCCTTGTGGAACTCTATCTCAAGCTCCGCAATGAAAAGATTTTTTCCAAGCCCCTCACCGCCGCCCGCGCCGCCGCCGTCTGTCAGTCTTACCGCAGCAACAGATCATGGATGCTCATCGAATCCGCTCCCGTGATGTCGGATGTCTGGGTGCAGGCCGAAAAGCACCAGTTCGCATTCCGCCGAATCATCGATCTCCGTCTCGCGTTGACGCTCCTGCACCACGGGGTCACGGAATTCGCCACCAACAACAGCAAGGATTTCAAGAACCTCGGATTTGAAAATGTATGGAATCCGTTGGAATGACCCAACCAAATTCCCCACTTGACCCATCCGCCATCCTGTCCGACCGATTGCACCTAACAAACGACGAATGACCTCCCGCAGCGACCTCGACACCACCTTCCGTTCCTTTGCACCCGGTCATTGGCCGGATGTTGCCCAAACGGACTGGGCCGACGCCAAATGGCAACTGCGCAACCGCGTCGATTCCCTCGCGGATCTCGAGTCGCGCATCGAACTCACCGATGAGGAGCGCGCGGGCGTGTTGCTGGCGGGGACGAAGCTGGCGATGTCGATCACCCCGCATTTCTTCAACCTGATCGACAAAGACGATCCCGATTGCCCGATACGACGCCAAGTGATCCCGCGCATCGAGGAGGGCTGGACGGCTCCCGAGGAAATGGCCGATCCCTGCGGTGAGGATTCGCACATGCCGGTCCCCGGCCTAGTGCACCGCTACCCGGATCGCGTCCTCTTTCTGGTCACCGATCGCTGCGCCTCCTACTGCCGCTACTGCACCCGCTCGCGGGTCGTTTCCGGCGTCGGCGAGCAGCATCTGGAAACCCAATGGGAGGCGGCGTTCCGCTACCTTGAGCAACACACGGAAGTCCGCGACGTGCTCCTCTCCGGCGGCGATCCCCTGCTCTTCTCCGACGCGAAGCTCGACAAGATCCTCACCCGTCTCCGCGCGATCCCGCACATCCAGTTCCTGCGCATCGGCTCGCGCATTCCCATTTTCCTGCCGCAAAGAATCACGCCGGAGCTCTGCGCGATGCTGAAAAAGCACCACCCGCTTTTCATCTCCATCCACTCGAACCATCCGAAGGAACTCACCACCGAAGTCCGTGACGGCCTCACACACCTCGCCGACGCGGGCATTCCCCTCGGCAACCAGTCCGTGCTGCTGCGCGGCGTCAACGACTCCCCGGAAATCCAGATGGCTCTCGTCCACAAGCTGCTGATGTGCCGCGCGCGCCCCTATTATCTCTACCAGTGCGACCTCATCACCGGGTCCTCCCACCTACGCACGCCCGTCTCCGAAGGTGTGGATATCATCGAGAAACTGCGCGGCCACACCACCGGCTACGCGATCCCGCAGTTCGTCATCGACGGTCCGGGCGGCGGCGGTAAAATTCCGGTCAACCCGAACTACGTCGTGGATAGTAGTTCAGGGAAAATCACCCTACGCAACTTCGAGGGCGAGATCTTCGATTACCCGGATCCCACACTCATCTCGGAAGAAACAATGCAAGCCCTTCACGAGAAAGCGCTCTGCGGCGGGCGGTGATGACACCCTACGGCGCCACAATCTCGATCTCGGCATACTCGCTCACATAGTTTTGCGTCGGCGTACAGGCATCAACACCGCCCGCCCACAGCCCCGCTTCCTTCGCCAGCAACTCAAGCTCGATTCCGAAGCTCTCCGCTGGCTTGAGTGTGCGGGAAAAGCCGTAGGTAACGATTCCGAAAAATCGTTCCTTCGTCTTCGGCTTGGGGCTTACCGCGACTACTTCGAAGCCATCGAGAAAGGTATCGTAAAGGTCGAGCTCTGCGAACTTGAGGTCTTTCGTGCCGTCGTTCATAACGGTCACCTTCACCGTCAGAGTCTCGCCGACCTCCACCACATCCGGATGATCGACATCGATTGCGAAGGGCGGCGCGTCCCTCGTGACCAACCAATACCCGCCCACTCCGATCCCGATCCACACCAGCGATGTGATGAACATCGTGATTACAGCCGTGATGATGATCAGCTTGTTGCGTGCGTAGGCCGGGTGCATGGCGGCATCCTCACATGCCGGGCTTTCCCGGGGCAAGACCCGTCGCTCACCCTTGTTCACGATCTTTTGCGCCGCCCTCGGCAAACCGATTGGTGGGGAGCATACATACGCGCCCCCGCGCGTCGTTTCCGGTGCTCTCGCCGGAAACTTGGCTGACGATCGGGCGGGCGTTGTTTCACTTCACGGCACGCATGATCTTTCCCGCCTGCGGCGAGCGGGGGCGCACTCCGCAACACGCGAGGGCGCATGTGCTCCCCTTACCCAGCTCACTTCGCCCGGCCATGAAGTCATCGGCGTGATCGAGAAAGCCGGCGATCAGGCGAAAGGTCTGAAGGTCGGCGACCGCGTCGGGCTCGGCTGGTTCGCCGGAAGCTGCCTTTCATGCCAGCCCTGCCTCTCCGGCCGACAGCAGCTTTGCGCGGGTGCGGAGGGTATGATCATCGGCCGTCATGGCGGCTTTACTGACAAGGTGCGGGCGAACTGGGAATGGGCGGTGAAACTTCCTGATGCGCTCGATCCCGCCAGCTCCGGCCCACTGTTCTGCGGAGGTATCACGGTCTTCGCGCCCATCGCGGATTTCGACGTCAAACCAACCGACCGCGTGGGCGTTGTCGGAATCGGCGGCTTGGGCCATCTTACGCTCCAGTTCCTCAACGCGTGGGGCTGCGAGGTCACCGCTTTCACCTCTAGCCCATCGAAAGCCGCCGAGGCGAAAAAACTCGGTGCGCACCACGTCGTGGATAGCAAGGGCGATGGACTAGAAGCGATCACCGGAACCTTGGATTTCATTCTCGTCACCGCGAACGCGCCACTCAATTGGGACGCCTTCATCGCGGCACTCGCGCCGGACGGTAGGCTGCATTTCGTCGGAGCCGTGCTGGAGCCAATTCCAGTGCAGACTTTCTCATTGATCGGAGGTAGGAAATCGGTTTCCGGTTCGCAACTTGGCTCGCCCGCTACCGTTGCGACCATGCTCGACTTTTGCGCCCGCCACAGCATCGCCCCGGTCACCGAAACCTTCGCCATGGATGACGTGAACGCCGCCCTCGACCACCTCCGCGCGGGCAAGGCGCGGCACCGCATCGTATTGAAACGCTAGGCGATGGCCGCCCGCTTGCTCCTCTGCGCCATCAGCTTGCTGATCAGGAAAACGAACCCCGTGATGGCGACGATCACCAGTGGCACACCGATAAGCGGACGGTAGAAAATCCACGCCGCGGCAATCACCAGCAGCGAGAGCGGCAGGCTGAGCAAGAACGCGACGAAACCCGTGCCCACCTCGACGATATTACCGATGAATGGCACCACATCAGCCAGCACCGAGAGTGGGCGAAACAGCAGGCTGAAACCAACCAGCATCAGGATGAAACCGACCAGTCGCAGGATCCACGTCATGAATTTGTTCGCCTGGTGCTCCGCCGCGAACATGGCTTCCGCGCTCACCGTACCCGTCTCCAGCAACTCGATCGTGCCGCCCGCCTTTGCCACGAACGGCTCGAAGCTACCCGCCGTCTGCTTCGCGATTACGCTCACCGCGCCCGGCATGGCCGCCTCATGGCTCACCCGCAGATCGCCGATGGCGGGTGAGGCAGGTGACTCGCCGAGGTAAAAGAGTGCCGCTTCTTTATGTAGTTTTTTCCCGCCGATCTCCTGTCGCTCTTCTACCACATCGCTAGTAGGCAGCTCCGTGTAATTATCGATCTGCCCCACCAGCTGCGCAGAGAGCTCGAACGCGCCCAGTGTCACCGGGTTCGCCGTCCATGTCTTCTCGTCCAGAAAAAGTTTCGGGTTTGCATACTCCTGCTTCTTGTGGAAACCGGTGGAGTTGATCGCCCTATCCGACCACACCTTCTCGTAGCTGTAGGTCGTTACTGTTTCCTCGCCACCGCCGAGTTTTTTCTTTGTCTCGGTCTGCGTATTTTCCTTCCACTGAAACATCTCCACCTTCCGCCGCAGGCTCACCGCCTCCGCCATGACATTGAACTTGGAATCCTTGAGTACGCCCTCCACCGCCGCGTCACCCGTAAGATAGATCAGCTTGCCCTCGTTCTTCGCATTCACCGTTTCCGCAGAAACCACCACCACGCTCTTAGCACCCTCAATAAGTGTCTTACTAGTCTTCACCGCCCGACCCTCGTTGATAAAAAGCACCGGCAGGGAAACCATGATCAACAGCAAACCGAAGAGCACACCCTTGATCGATTGCCCGATCCTTCCGAACCAGCCCGTGCTTGATGCCACCGTGAACGTGTCTTCCAACATGCCATCACGCTGATCAAAAAAACCTACCGTCGCAATGCGAAAACTCAACGAATCCTTTTTAGCTCTGGCATATCCTTAGCTGTCTCGATTTCCGCGATGGCCTTGCGGACATCGGCGGCTTTGCCTACGCTCAGATGTTTTGGGAAATTCTTTTCCCCCTTGTCGAAGATTTCCGCAATTTCCCTGAGTGCGGGAATAGCGGATTTTGCGTTGCTTCCGTAGGAAACTAGGATCTTGAGAAGCTCGGGAGTACGCATTTCGCTGGCCCACTTGTTTTGGTTCAGGATGTATCCCGTGCAGGCGGGAATGCCCTCCGCGATGTGATGCGCAGCGAGAATCTCAAGTCCCGCGACGCGGATGCCATCAGAAAACATTTCGCCGCTCGGGGCGGGCTTGGCGGCGGCATCGAGGATGGCCGGGAGCAGTGGCTCGATTTCCTCGAAGCTAAGCAACTTGTAAACGCTGGCGATGCTGGAGCGGGCGCGGCCATCCTCGTTGCGCAGGCCAGCAGCGACCGCTTTGTTGAGCAGGGCTCGATCCACACCATCCAATGAATTTTTGAGCATGGTTTCAAAGATGGAAAAGCAAAGGTAACGTTGTTCCATGCCGCGCGGATCGGATTTGCCCGGCTCTTGTGCGAGGCGTTCTAACAGAACTGTCAGAGCGGGCATAGCGGGAGCACCGATGTGAGAAAGGGCTTCTGCAGCTTTGACGCGCATCCAGAGATCCTCGTGATTCAGCAAGGC
Source organism: Prosthecobacter debontii (assembly GCA_945883455.1). Classification (GTDB taxonomy): domain Bacteria; phylum Verrucomicrobiota; class Verrucomicrobiia; order Verrucomicrobiales; family Akkermansiaceae; genus Luteolibacter. The sequence goes on along the minus strand of CAMCXJ010000017.1, from coordinate 7,790 downwards.
GGTGAGCTTCGGTACGGCCGGCGCGGCGGCGGCCTTAAGGAAGATCAGGACTTCGCAGGCACCGTAGCGGGCGTGAAGGTTCGGCGAATCGAGCATATCCAACACGGCGGCGATCGGCTTCTCACCCTGGCGGCGTGAAATGGCGATGGAGGCGCGTTCGCGCACGGTGGGCGACCAGCTGCCGAGTTTTTCCAGTAGAGTGTCGGGATCAATTTTATCGTAAGCGCTGTGGCGATCGGTGTTCGACCAACCACGACCATCGGTAATCAGGGACTTGGCGGTGACCGCGTTGATCTGTGGTGCGATGTTCGCCTGTTTTCCTGTGAGCAGTATTTTTTTCAACGGCATAGCATAGGCAAGAAGATAGCCGCCCGTGGCATCCCAGTCGCGGTAGCTGTCACCGTTTGGTTCGGGGGCACCCGGATGGGGGAAGCGGTAATCCGGAGTGCGTGTCAGGTCAAAAAAACGGCCACCGAATTCATTCATCCAAGCTCCTGTTGCCTCCGGACCAGAGAGAGCGACGCCGGGGACAGCCCAGAGCAGATTGGTGAAATTCCCGCAGTGACCGCAATCGCGCTCAGCACCATGAGCGGCCACACTCATGCGAGAGAAATATTCGGCACCTTCCTTTTCGCCCAGCATGTTGAACATGACACCGGCCATGCCGTTCTTGCCATTGTCATCGTGGTTCTGTGTCCACGGATGATGATCACCATAAGGCACGGAACCTTTGCCGATGTAAAAGCGCAGCAGTTTGGTGCTGCGATCAATAGCAAGATCGACAGCGGGATCCTTGAGCCCGGAGTTTCGCGCCATGATGAGGGAAATCGTGAGCGGGACGCCGGTGACGTTCATCATGCCGTATCCGCCCAAAATACCGCTCGGCAAGGCATAGCCATGCCCCCAAGAGCCGACCGCGCTCTGGCCTTTGGCTGCCTCAATCGCGAGGCGGTTCATTCCGGAGGTGAAGCTGTCATCTCCTGTAGCGATTTTGTATTCCGCGAGCAGCATAATGACATAGGCGTTCCACCAAGTGCTTTGATCAGAGAACTGACTGGCCCATTCGGCTTCGCGGCGGATCAAGGGTAGGTATCCCTTATTGCCACTGGCAAGAAGAGCGAGCGCGTTGAGCGAACGGGTGATGGGGTTTTGGCTTTTTGCGTAATCATCCAACTCCATACGCTTCGCCAGAGACTTGCAGCCTTCTTCAAAAATACGGGCGGATTTAGGGCAATCGTAGGGTGCCGTTTTGCTGTAAGTTCCCAGTTTCGGAATCTCCAGCGCCACCTCATCTACTTTACCAGAACGCCAGCGGGTGAGGGCGAGCTGGCCGGAAATTTCCGACTCCGTAATCGCCTTGCCGAACTCGACGCGCGGGTCATGGGAAAAGCGCTGCCCGGCGACACCGAGGATCACATCACCCACCATAATTTTGCCATCGGCAGAAAAATTCGGAGTCACCTGTGTGATCAAAATCTGGCGTGCCTTGGATGTCTCAAGGTTGCTGATATACATCCAGCCGCGGAGGCCGGTGGCACCGAGATTCCAGTCGTGGCTGAAACCCTGCGGAATGGGATCGCCTTGCGTGAAATCGGGCATGACTCCTGCCGCCCCACCACCCGCCGCAATCAGCGGGGATACAAACGCAAACAGGGATAGGATGGCGGTGGTGATAAGTCTGTATCTCATAGTGGTGTGATTCATTGGGTGGTTAAATACCTAGATTTTCGCGTCGATGAGAACGCCGCTCAGGGCTTCTTCATCATCCCGAGGTTAGCCTCAGCGAAGTGCTTGCCCATCAATGCGAAGGTTTTCGCGCAGCCGAGGTAATGGTAGCCTGCGTTGGATGCACCGCGTTTCCATAAATCAAGCTCGGCGGGGGTGATGAGATCGGCCTCGAACTTCTTGAGGTATCCCTGCTTTTGCTCGGGCGTCATCTTCCCGTCCGCGTTGGCATGGTCTTTGTGATTCGAATTCAGAAAATGGTTCATCTGGCTGACCTGCGCGCGCTTCGCATCAATGTCACCCAGCTCGTCCGCCCAGAACGGCGCGGTCTCCACGGCCACGACATTGCTCTCGAACTCCGGCATCCCGGCGGGTGCTGCCATCGCCTCGCGAAATCCCATCATACTTGGTGACTGATCCTTGAGTCCGCCCACACCCATCACTCCGATGACAAACGGCATTTTCGGCGTGTTGAAATCCATGCGCACATCGCGGATGAAAGTGGCTAGCAGATCAGGATACATGGCGTAGCGATCCGGCTGGTTATGTTTCGGATAAACTTGGCCATCGACCATGTCATTGAAGCCTTGAAGCCACGTAAAGCCGGCGATCTCATATCCCTGCGCGGCATCATAATCCGGCATGACCTGTTTCGGATCAGCCAGGATCTTTTTCACATGCTCTGTCATCAGGCGATAATAGACGCCCGTGGCCGCGACCTTCTCCGCATTCCACTTCGGCCTGTCCTCGGCCTTAGGAATCCCGTGTGCGCCCTGCGGATGCTTATCCCAAACTTCTTGCGTTTCCTTTGGCATCACATAAGGCCCGGCGCTCGGCGGGCGGAAATCGGTGTGCAGGCTCTTGCCGCCCCATGCTGCCTTGATGATGAGCACCGGTTCCTCGAAGGCCTCATCCATCACCAGTCCGAAGGTGAACTCGGGGCCAATCTTGTCGCCGGGCTTGGTGGGATCAGCCCCCCACATCGAGCCGTAGCCTACAGTGAGTTTGCCGTTGAGCGTGAAGTTTTTCTCTCCGGCACCCGTGAGATAGGAAATCGAAACGCCCTCGCAGGTCGCGGCCTTCCCATCTGCACCGCGCATACTTTTGAGCAAGGGCGCGGTGGCCGGGTCGTCGCCGATGTAGTCGAAGGTGCTGATGTTCGCTGGCCCCTCCATGTTCGATTGACCGACGAGGATAAAAACCTTGAGCGGCTTGGCAAAGGAGATTGGCGAGAGGATGCACAGCAGCGCGAGAGCGCGGATTACAATGGGTTTCGTGTTCATATGTGGATTTAAATTACGTGTGAGGAACGTGGCTTAGAACTTGCCTAATCCGTTGGACAGATGGTATCCCGTGGAAAGTTTTTTTGTTAGATTTATTTCGTAGATGCTGAAGCAGGGCGATCAAGGTTGATTTATTGTCATTGATTCGTTGGAATTTTCATATGGAGCCTCTGGTCACCAGAGAATCAGCGTGACCAATCTCGATCAGCGGGACGCCGCGCCGGACTGGAGCGGGACCTCGCAGAAGGTTAGGGCGGCGTGGCCGTTCGCGCCGAGAAGCAGGGTTTCCTGACTCCACGCGGTCTCTTTGAGATAGGTGATCTTCTGCGCCGCGGACGCTTCTTTTAATTTAAGCGTGAGCACGTTGCCGGTGATACTGCCTGAGGCGACTTTATCTTTCTCTCCATCGAGGTAGAACTGGCCAGCCAAGGCATCGGCCCAGACCACCGGTTGATCAAACTCCAGGGCGATCGTGTCTTTGGTGGCATAGGTGGCTTTGCGGAGATTGGGCGCGGTGATGGGCTTAGTCGGCTTGACGCCATAATGGTCGCGTTCGATGATGGGTTGCACCATGCGCGCGAACTCCGCCCAACCCTCCAGGGGATAGTGACAGCCGCCCGGTGGTTTCACACCCAGCGTGGAGAGGATACTCATGTTCGAAAAGAGATAAGGCAGCGTGCGCTGTTTTTCGCGCAACATATCACCAGATCCCAAATTTCCGCCCATCGAGCACGAGTTCGGCCAGATCTGGAAAACATAATAATTTTTCACATTCGGGAAGTCTGTTTTCCAAGCCGCGGACATTTCCAGAAAGTAGTCTTGGTAGGATTTCCAGTCATAGTCACCTGTAGGCCCAGCGGTCCCTTGATTATTTTCACCCTGATGCCACAGGATCGCGCGGATGCCGTGTGTCAATTTTGCCCCTTCAACTCGCGTCAATAAACTGCCGTAAAGTTTATATGGATTCGCCCATGCATTAGCACCGCTGGTATCACGGCGATTTTGCGGATTCGGCAAGTGCTGATCGATGCGTGTTCCACCCGCTGCGGCATTGAGGATGAAAATAGGCACCTTTTGACTAGCCACCAAACGCTTGGCTAATTCCATACCCCACCAGCCCAGTTCGGCCTTCTCGCCCTTTTGCGCTTTCCACACCGGATAACACCACAGGTTTACAGGTGCGGCTGTTTTATCATCTGAAGGACGGCCATAACTGCGGATCCATTGATTCGTCTCCGGCGGAGATTGTTCGGCGGTATCTGTCGCCAATGCATTGGATTGACCATCGATGATGTAGGCGTCGCCACAGACCAGATCATTCACCGTTTGCAGCACGGTTTCTTTGCCGCCGACCTTCGTGCCAAACTCCACTTTGTATTGGATCAAGCCTGGCTTGAGTTGCGTGGAGAGCGTGTAGGATTTGTCCGCTGCGGGCTTGGCCGTCTCGGTCTTGATGAGTTTGTCGTTCGCGTAGAGCTTGAGGAAAACCGAGTCGGCGGCGTCGGTGAGCGTTCCATTGTAATAAAGCGTGCCCAGCCCCTTGTCGTCGCGTGCGTAAAACTGACCGTCCTCGGGCTTCTCATCCTTCGCAGGTGTGCGGGCGAGCCACGGGTCCTTCTTCGGTTCCGTGACCACAATCGTGGCTGTCTGATCAATCAGTTTGCCGCCGTTACTTATCGTTAATGTGACAGCCAGCTTGCCGCTGTTCTGCGAGCGCGTGAGAATCAGCTTGCCCGGCTGGATCTCCTTGATCACTGCCATGCCGGAAATTTTCCAATCGTATTTCAGTTCGCCGACATTCTTTTGCTGTAGATCTTTCAAGTTGGAAAGCTGCGACACGATCTCGATCGTCTCGCGACCATCCCACTTCGCCGGGGCTTTCAGCGTGAAAACTGGGTCAGGAATAGCTTCCTGAATGGTTACAGGAATTTCCAATGTCTTTACTTTATCCGCAAAGACCGCCTTGCACTGGAGGGTAAAAGTCTGGTCGCCCGTAACACGCCCGGCATCTATTGAAAAACTGAACGTATCAACAGCCGCAATCGTCTCAATGCCGTCTTTCTTGAGAATCCAGTAAACCTTCTGCGCGCCGCCGGCCTTGACAGACACCGATGCGCTTTTGCCTTCGAGCACGGTTATCTTCTTCTCCGAAACCGAAAAATCAGTGCCGGGCTGCACAAGAGAACCGGCAAGAGTCTGAAGCTTCTTCTGGTTTTCGTAGGCGAGCTTGATCCACATGGCACTGCGCTCGGTTTTCGAAATCTGCAGTTCATCGACATACCCGTCATACCCCCCGCCGCAACAACCGCGAATCTCCACTTGCCCGATCTTTACAATTCCAGGCACGCCCAAGGATTTCGAGACAGTCTTGTAGCTGTCATAGAGGACACCGTCTTGGTAGATTCGCATCATTTTAGATGTCAAATCGTGCGTGAATGTCCAGTGCCGCCATTGGCCGATCAGGTCCTCGATGTTGGCTGGGCTTTCAAACTTATCAACAGACCAGCGCGGATTATTGTCACCGAACGCCCACCACGTCTTGGGTGCCAACCAGACGGTGATCAATTCATCGCTGCTGGCATTTGACGCACCGAACACCCACCCTGCCATTTTGGATGCCGGCGGACTGCCGTATGTCCACAATGAAATGGTCACCGTCCCCGTGATCCCGTCAAGCGACCCGGTGGGCAATGAAATATGCTGCCCGCTGGCGGAGACAAAGCTGGCCGCTCTGCCTACAATCCCGCCGACGTTCGTCGCGCCAATGTTCGTGCCGGTGTTTTGCCTGATGGTCGCATCCGAAATCGAGTTCACATCATGAAGGTGCCACACGCCGCAGAAACCGTTGGCCGTATCAAACACAGCCGCGCCGTTCGACTCGCTGAGCGCATCAACTCTACCCCAGAACATCTTTATTTCCTGACGTGCATTTCCTTTAATCGTTGGAATTCGAACCCAGATACTTGCCGTACCGGCCGCCGCATCCCATTCCTCTATCTGGTAAACCATCGGCGTTCCGTCGCTTGTGGAAAATCGGAGATCTTCTCCGTTTGGTTTTGCCTTACTGAAATCAAAATTGTCTTTGTTCAAGCGTACGAGTAAAGGGAAGTTATCTTCCGCTGCCGTTGCCGGCAGGTTCGCACCTTCGGGTGTGGTGAGGATGAACATCGATCCCGAGTGCTGCCAGCCCGGGTATTGCGCAGCCGCCTCTGTTGGGGATAAATTGAGCAGTGATGCAACGAGGGATAGAGATTTGAGGAGATGGTGTATCATGTGTGTATTCTTCAATTGCATATTTTTATTTTTCACTGGTTAGTCACTTCACCTCGCTGCTTTCGTTGATCCAAATCGTCATCGGTCCCTTGTCACGGTTCGCCCAGGCATACCAGGGGATGGCGGTCAACGTAACCGGCGTCTTGTTTGCGTCGAGGCCTTGGGGGTGAATCACGGTGACTCCACCCAGCATTGTGCCACGATGTTCGGTTTTCAGTTCGGCAGACGTTGGCAGGCTGAGCTTGAAAAGATCGACGCCCTTGTTGTCGACTCCCTCGAGGCAGTAAACGACTGGCCCGCGCATCAGAGCCACCTTGCCTTTGTCCGCCTCGACCTTCTCATGGGCATGGACTCGGCGGACCGGCATCGGCAGGTCAAGCGCCACTTCGTCACCGGCCTTCCATGAACGCGAGAGGTGGACGTATCCGTCCTTACCGGGCTTTGCCTCCACCGTTTCTCCGTTGATCTTCAGGGAAACAGGGGTCGCTTCCGTGGACGCAAACCGGTATAGATCGCTGGGAACCGGTTTCCCGAGCGCCCAGCCCGGAATCCGCACGCAGAGGTCAAATTCGGACGGCTTATCCGGCGCGATCTTCAGCTTGATCCTGCCATCCCACGGGTAGTCCGTTTCCTGGTTGATCTTCACCACCCTGCCCTCCCCGATGCCGATGCTGGCTTCGCCGGCTGCGTAGAGGTTGACGAAAATTTTCCCGGCCTTCCGGGCATAGACCATGCCGCCGATCTGCGGGGTGAAGCGGGAGTGCGAGGTCGGGCAGCAGGCCAGACCGATCCACTCGGGACGCTCCGCTCCATCCCGTGACTCCAGCGGATTCTGATAGAAGAAACCTTTACCGGAGAGCGCGAGCCCGGCGATCGCCGAGTTGTAGAGCGTGAGTTCCATGACGTCAGCGTATTTGGCGTCGCCGTCCATCAGGTTCATGCGATGCTGCCACAGCACGTTTGCCATGTTGGCGCAGGACTCACAGTAGGTGCTGTTCGGTAGCCGGTAGGGATCGCCGAAGCCTTCTTCGTCGTATTGGGCGGTGCCGACGCCGCCGGTGAGATAGATTTTGCTACGCAACACATCGTCCCACAGCGTGCGGACGGCCTTGGCGTATTCCGGGGCCTCGCTGAAGCGGGCGAGATCCGTCATGGCGGCATACATGTAGCCGGCGCGCACGGCGTGCCCGACCGCCTCGGTCTGCTCCAGAACCGGCTTGTGGTCCTGCATCTTGCCGTCGCGCAAGCTCCATTTCCGCTTCATCCATTCCGGATTGGTCTCGCCGGGCTTGCGTTCCGGATTCCCCCGGGGGATCACCTCGGTGAACCGCTTGCGCTCGGTGCCGTGGACGTGACCGCGTTCCTCCAGGAGGAACCGGCAGAGGTCGAGGTAACGCTTCTCACCGGTGGCACGGTAGAGTTTCACCAGGGCCAGCTCGATCTCCTGATGGCCATCGACGTCGTAGCACTTGTTATGGCCGAAGGTTCGGTCGATGTGGTCGGCGAAGC
>CAMCXJ010000016.1 GCA_945883455.1 Prosthecobacter debontii | reverse complement strand
GAGATCATGGTAGCGGGCGAGATGGGCTTTCCATTTCGCGGTGAACTCGCGGAGCTTTTCTTCCGGCTCGCGCTGCAAGGCCTCCTCGATTTCCTTGATGCGGCCGACGGTCGGGCGGATGCGGCGGAGTTCGCGCTGGTTCTTGCTGCCGACGATTTTCTGGAGAATCCACTTGATCATGAGAAATGGGGAAATGCCCTTTGTGGGCTAAGGGGTGGGTCGATACACCGGAGCCGCGGGGGAAGCAAGCGCGGGAATCGGGCGGGAAAACCCTAAACTTTAAATTTTAAACCCTAAGGAAGAGGAGTGGAAACGGTTCTCATCGCTTGATCGCCGAGGTGGAAAAGCCCCCGCAACCGTCTCGCCTGTTCGGGATCACAGCCACTTGATCTTTTTGAAGATGACCAGCTGGATGATGGCGGCGGCGGCCATGATGCCCATGAGCCAGATGTAGCCGTGGGGTTGGTAAAGTTCCGGCATGTTCAGCGGGAGCTTTTGCCCGGTCGGCGACTCGGGCGCGAAGTTCATGCCGTAAACCCCGACGATGAAGGTGAGCGGGATGAAAATGGAGGTGATCACGGTGAGCACCCGCATGACCTCGTTGGTGCGCAGCCCGACGCTGGAATGATAGAGTTCCATCAGGCCGGAGGTGAGTTCCTTGTTGCTTTCGAGGAGATCCATGAGCTGGACGGTGTGGTCGTAGCAATCGCGCAGGTAAATCTTCGTGGGGGAGGAAATGAAGCCGGAGGGATCATGCAGCAGCGCGCTCACGACATCACGCAGCGGCCAGACAAAGCGGCGCAAGTGAGAGAGGCTGCGCTTGTGCTCGTGCAGCTTCCTTACCATTTCCCGCGAGGGCTTTTCCAGAAGGTCGTCCTCCAGATCCTCGATGTTTCCGCCCAGCTCCTCCAGCACCGGATAGAAATGGTCGATGACCGAGTCAAGCAGGGCGTAGGCGAGGTAGTCGGCCTTGGACTTGCGGATCTTGCCGCGGCCTCCGCGGAGGCGGGCGCGGATGGGATCGAACACATCGTATTCGCCCTCCTCCTGGACGGAGATGAGGAAATTCTCCCCGAAAAACAGGCTGATCTGTTCGCTGCAGATCGAGCGCGACGCGTCCTGATAGACCATCTGCGCGACCACGAACACATAGTCGGAGCCGCTCTCCACTTTGGGGCGCTGGCCGGTGTTGAGCACATCCTCAAGAGCCAGCGGATGCAGGTTGAATTTTTCCCCGAGCAGGGTGAGAGCTTCGATATCGCCGAGGCCGTCGATGTTGATCCAGCTGATCTTGTCGCTGTTGATATGTGTGGCGAGTTCGGAAATGTCGGTGATGTCGCGCTCCTCGATGTGATCGCCATCATACTCGATGAGTTGGATCGCGGGTTTGCGGACTTTGCCATCGACCAGATGCGGGGAAAGCGTGGCGGGCGAGGTTCCCGGCGGGCCGTGGCGCTTGATGAACATGACCGCGAGCTTAGGCCGCGCGGACTGCGAATCAAGCGAAGGAATGGAGGCCGGATCTCAGGGTTCCTGCATTAGGGAGAAATGATCCCGAATACCTATGCCATTGGTGGATATTGAACCGCCAAGCTCGCCAAGTAAGACAAGTGAAACCCTACGGGGTCCTGACCCGAAGTCAGAAACAGGAGTTTCAACCCAATTCCCGATCACTTTAATCCACTGGCTTGGCGTTCTTGGCGAACTTGGCGGTTCAATCTCTTTAACTTTCCCCTAGTGGAGGAACCCTGAGCCGGATCACACCTTGCGCGGGTGGTGGCGCGGAGGGTAGGTTCACCGCGTGCTTTTCGATTCCCACAACCACTTGCAGAGCGGGAAGTTCGGGAGACCGGTCGGCGAGATGGTCGCGGAAATGAAAGAGGCGGGGATCACCGGCTGCGTGGTGAACGCGACGCGGGAGGACGATTGGGAAGCGGTGGCGGCCTTGGCGCGGGAGTTCCCCGGGTTTGTTTTTCCGGCAAATGGGATTCATCCATGGCATGCGGATGCGGCGGCGGAGGGCTGGGAGGAAAGGTTGCGGGAAAGGCTGCTGTCCGATCCCGCCGCCAGCGTGGGAGAAGTGGGCGTGGACGGTTGGGTGGAATCGCCGCCGATGGAGGTGCAGTTACCCGTTTTCGTAAAACAGGCGGAGATCGCGGCGGAGATGGGGCTGGTGATGACCGTGCATTGCCTCAAGGCATGGGAGCCGCTGTTTGCAGCGATGGATCGCGCGGCGGCGTGGCCGGGGAAATTCCTGATGCATTCCTTCGGCGGATCGATCGAAGTGGCCGGGCGATTGGCGAAAAAGGGTGCCTGGTTTTCCTTTTCCGGGCACTTCCTGCACGAACGGAAGCGCAAGGTGATGGAGGTTTTCCGGATGCTCCCCGAAGACCGAATTCTGTTAGAAACCGACGCGCCCGACATGATCCCGCCGGAGGGGCTCATCGCATTTCCGCTGGCGGAAGACGTGAACCACCCGGCGAACCTCCGTGCCATCGCGGAGGCCTTCGAACGGGAAACCCGCAAGGGGATTCTCGGAATGATCGCGGAGAACGGGAAGACGTTCTGGGGGTTCTGAGGGCCGGGATTTACCGCGGGCCGGCCATGATCATGCGGCTTGCGCCCCGAGGTGGAAATACTCAGGGTATCTACATATGGAATACCGCAGTGTGCTATTCGGTTTCAAAAGCCGGAGTCGCAGGCCACCTGGCTTTGCCTTGGTAAGCACCCTGATGCTGATGATCCTGCTGAGTGTGCTGGCCGTCGGGATGCTCAGCCTTTCGGCGGTTTCCCTGCGCACCAGTTCCCGGAATGACGCCATGACGGAGGCGCGCGCCAACGCCAAAATCGCCCTGATGATCGCGATCGGCGAACTTCAGAAGGAGATGGGCCCGGACATGCGGGTGAGCGCCAAGGCGGCGATTTTCGATCAGGATCCTAAAACCGAGGCCATCGAGGGGGTGGATCAGCCGCATTGGCTTGCGAGCTACGAATCCTGGGGGAATTGGCTCAATGGCTCCTACATAAACCCCGCAAGCGGGGAGAACCTGAATCATATCCGCGACACCTACGCACCCAAGCGCGAAAAAATGTTCCGCAGATGGCTGTTGTCCCTGCCGGATGGAATGGCCAAAAACATCAACGCGCCCGTCAATCCGAACGGATGGGACGACAGCAACTCGGTGGTGCTGGTGGGCGGGGGTAGCTCCCCCGGTCAGGTGACCCGCGCTTACCTGAACAAGGTCGGCCAAACAGGTCGCAGCGCTTGGTGGATCGGGCCGGAAAACCACAAGGCAAGGCTCAATATGGCCAAGAATCCCCGCGACCTCAGCGCGGGGAAATGGGAAACCGCCCAAGGCGATACCGCCGAGGTCGGCGCGGGTGCCCTGACAGGCCTCGGCGCTCTGGATACGGACGCCAGCCTCGGTGAAAAGCTCATCTCCCAGCAAAGTCTCGGTGCCGCCGGGGTGGATAAGGAAATTGCGCGGAAATATTTCTTCGACCTGACCGATTCGAGCCGCGGGGTCCTGGCCAGCGTGAGAACCGGACATTTGAAAAAGGATCTGAGCCTGCTGTTCGAGGGAAAAAAGGCTGACCTCCCCGATCCCTACCGATTCGATCCGGGTGATGTTCGGGAGCCCTCGATCCGCCCGATGAGCTCCGAAATCTCCGGCAAACCCGTTCTCCCGGGGCGACATTTCGCCTCATGGACGCGGATGCGGCATTTCTACCGGATGTACAGGCAGGACGCGGATGCGCTGGCGCCGGCAAGTAATATGGCAACAAGCAGAAATGGTGGAGCCGATGGCAGTCCGGGGTTGGTCTGGGTGGGTGGCAAGCCCGTAGCGGATTGCAACGCCAGCATTTACCCGCATCCTAACAGCGGAACAACTGTTCCGGTATGGGATCATCAGGATAGCTACATCAGGTTTCCGATTCTCACCAGTGCCACGTATATTCTCAGTCTGAGGACTCTGCAGACTGGCACGGGCACACCGCCATCCTACCAATTGCATAGCCTCTCGACACCTGCCTACGTGTTTTGGAATCCATACAACGTGGAATTGAGGCTGCCCAATAACAGGCTTTGGGTGGACCTCGATTTCAAAACCGTGCAGCCGATGTTGGGCCGTGTGATCAGAAACTCAATTTCAGGAAACGGCAACTTTTTGAACTCCGGGCAAAATGCCGGCGGTCTTGCTGACGGCAACGGAGCTTTCATCATATTTAAACCCGGCCAGTTTCGCGTATTCTCAGCAAGCCCTGGTTTTAGCACTAGCCGCGAAGGATATCTCGAGCCTGGTTTCAACGCACTGAATGTCGGGGGCATGCAATACAGTATTGGGACGTCATCCGGTCCTCCAGATAGTCCTAAATTGGGAATCAACTTCAGTCCCGTCGGTCAGTCTGGCGTCCCCAATATTTTATTCAATACACGATTCGGCAATACACCTGGTTCCTTTTGCACCATTATGCGCTGGTCGGAGGATCCGCTTGGATTCTCAGCCACTTCCATATCATTTCATAACCATGTCGACTGGCTCAATACAGGCAATGAACAGGCTTTTGCTCCCATCACCCGTCTCGGTTCGGAGTCAGGCTGGATATTCGACGGTCAACCTTATCACGTCGGCTACTTCCAACTGGCTCTCAAGTCTAATTTCAGCAGTAAGGACGAAGGATGGTATGATACCATCAACTGGGCGCAGGACTGGCGTTGCCGCAACTGGATCCAGGCCCCGCCCTTCTCCCTTGGCAAGAGCCTCTATATCAACGAAAACGACGCAACCATCGCGAACACACAGAGGATGGATTGTCCCTATGAATTCAGATTCGGCTCGCTGCTCGGCAAGGACCCTGGCGATATCATTCCTCACGACCCTTTTTCAAATAGTGCATTCCTAAGCCAGCACGAGAGGGTCAATGCCGTTCCCGCACTGGAACTCCCCACCGCGCCCATCGCCAGCATCGCCGGTTTCGCGGGCATGCGGATCGAGCCCGGCTGGACGGATATGAAGACCATCAATCCAAACTGGGAATACAAGAGTGGGGATGCTGGCCAAAACAACACGACAGGAAACACCAACCGCTTTGGATCAACGAAGGTGCTGGCCTACCAGAGCGGCGTCACAGGTCCCGGAATCGGCAATTCATTCCTCCATCCAATCATTGCCCGCACGGAGGTCTACCGGAAATTCGACAATTCCACAGCCAAAGAACCGATAAATTACCCAGCTATTCCCACTACCGGTCTCCCATACCCTTACAATTATACCGGTGCTTACAGCGAGACATACAATAAAGCCTATTGCGATTACTGGGATCACGCGCTGCTGCTCAACGATGCGCTCTGGGACGACTACTTCGTCTCCTCGCTTGCGGATCAGACACGCCCCGGGGCATCCGCCAGCACGAGCCTTGCTGAAAATCTCCAGAAGCTCGCCGATGGCAAGGAACTGGCGAACTCGCGCTACATTCCGTACCTTGACGGGCGGACTGCGGGCGAAGTGAAGGCCGAGCTGGAAGCTTCCGACGGTTATCTGAAAGCAGCCGCGCACCTTATGGTGGACGGGATGTTCAACGTCAACAGCACCTCGGTGGATGCGTGGCATGCTCTTTTCGCCGGTATCCGCGAGCGTCAGGTCGTCTATCGCGACAAGAACGGCGCACTGAAACCGGTGGCGATTCCCGATGGCAAGCGCATTGCCCTTTCCCGCTTCAATACCGAGACCACCGACCAAGAGACGACCGATCCCGAAGAAGGCGTTGATCGGGATGACGGCATGAAGGCTTGGTCAGGGGTGCGCTTCCTGGACGACGCCCAGCTCCGCAAGCTCGCGGAGGAGTGCGTGAAACAGGTAAAACAGCGCGGGCCTTTCCTCAACTTCTCGGAATTCATCAACCGCCGCCTTTCCGATGATGACCTAGGGACGATGGGCGCCTTGCAATCCGCGATCGATTACGATGATGCCACCCCTGAACCCGGCTCCATCAACTATAATTTCAAGAGCCTCCGCGACTTTAGGATCGAGACGACCGATCTCGGACCAAACGATTACGAAACGCCCGAGGCCGCGTTGGGATCCCGCTACGCCGGCATTTCGGGATACGTCATCCAGTCCGACCTGCTCAAGCCCATCGCGAACACCCTTTCCGTGCGCGACGATACCTTCCGCATCCGCGCCTACGGCGACGCGGTTGATCAGAATGGGAATGTCCTCGCCCGGACATGGTGCGAAGCGATCGTCCAGCGCATTCCCGAATATACGGACAAGAGCAATGATCCGGAAGAGCCGGCGCGCTTGATGAGCGACGCCGGGGTGTTCTCCGACAACAACGCACTCACCTCACTCAACCGCCGTTTCGGCAGGAAATTCATGATCGAGAGTTTCCGCTGGTTGAGCGGTTCCGAGATCTGATAGCTCCCGTTTCCCGCCATGTCTTCCGCACTGAAAATAGCCCTATGCCACGTTTGTTTCCTGATCGCGGGAATCCTGCCGTTGGCCGCGCAGTCCGAGCCCACCGATGACAAGCGCGAGGCCGCCGGTCGCTCCGCCTGGTTTGCCTGCCTTTCCAAGCCGGAAGGGCTGGAGAACCCCGTCAAAATGCTTGCGGGAGAACAGGTCACCGAGCTCGAACTGCCCGAATTCATGGCGAGTGAGGCGGTGAAAATCCCCGCCGATGGCATCCTCCGCATCGTCCGCGTGGTGCCTGATCCCGCAGACCCCAAGAAAACGAAATATCTCATCCTGGCCGAGGCGAAAATCCCGGAAAGTGTCCGCGAGGCCTTGGTCATCCTCGACCCCTTGCCAGAGCCTGAGGGTGATCTGCTGTTCCGTACCAAGGTGCAGGATCTCGCGAAATTCAAAGGCGGCGACCGGCTTTTCATCAACCTGAGTGACACCAACATCGGCGTTAAAATCGGAGATACCGCAGTAGCCGTTCCAGTCAAACAGGCGGCTATCTACGCCTCACCCAATCTGGCCAATCCAGCCAACATGCCGATCATCTACCGCTTCTATCATCCCGAGCAGAAAAAATGGAAGCTGCTGACCGCTACGACCGTTGTGATCACTCCCACTCGCCGGGAAATATGCGTCTTCAACAACGGCTCCCGCATCGGGAAAATCAAGAAGCACGGCATCCTTTTCCCCGTGCCGCAGCCGCAGCCGTGACATTCGCCACCCCGAGCGGAATTTACACAGACTTTACCCCGCTATTTGCAACTCCTGCCATCATCATGGCGTGTTGTTTCGCGGCACATTGTGGCTGGCGTGGTTCCTCTATCCCGCGGGGTGCCTGCTGATCCTCTCGAACACGGTCGCGGACTACCGTCCCGACGGGCCGGGCATTTTCATCTTGCAGAAGGGCGAGATCGGCGGGAGCGCCATTTGGAAGACATCTCTCCACGTCCACATCGCCGGCGGGCTGCTTTGCCTGTTCGCCGCGTTGCCGCAGCTGTCGGGAAAACTTGTCGCCCGTTTCCCATCCATCCACCGCAATGCCGGCAAGATCTATGCGGCGAGCGTGCTGTTCCTTGTTTGCCCGACGGGGTTTCACCTCGCCCTGTTCGCGAAGGGCGGGTTCTTCGGGAAACTCGGATTCCTCACGCTCGCGTTCGCCGCTTTCTACACCACGCTGGCAGGCTGGCGCGCCGTAATGCCGCCGCAACGGGACATGGCCGCCCACCGGATCTGGATGATCCGCTCCTTCGCGCTCACGGCGAGCGCCGTGACCTTCCGCATCTATCACACGCTCGGCTACCTCGGCGGGCTTGAGGCGGACACGAACTACGTGGCTTCGCTGTGGCTGAGCCTTCTCGGCAACGTCGCCGTCACCGAGATCATCCTGCATCGCAAGCCCATCGCCGCATTCTTTTTCCAAACCAAACCACAAACACAAACAGAACCATGAAAACCAAAGTATTGCCATTACTTGCCGCCCTGACAGGCCTCGTCACCGCCGAACCCATGCGAATCATCGATCTGACCCAGCTCCCGAACACCGGCGCGGTATCCAACCCCGAACCCAACGCCCCCGCCCGGATGGTGGTGATGACGCAAATCGTCGCACGCCTGCAACCGCCCGCCATGCCGCCTTTTTCACGGGCGGTCGTGGTGACGCCGTATCCCAGCTTCCGCGCCGTCGAGCTGGTGAATGGGGAAGAGCGCCTTCCGTTCACCGTGCAGATGTTCGGAAGAGGAGTGGAGGTCACCGGCTACGTGCGGATCGCAGACAATGCTATTTTCCTTTTCCGCCCGGAAAAGAAAGACCACATCCGCAGCACGCTGGATCCGCGTTTCGCGCCGCCCGCAAAAATGGCGGCCAAGCCGGAGGATCCCGCGTGATGGTCTAACGATCCGGAACGAAGAGCACCTGCCACGCATCGTCCTTGCGGTAGATGAGGGCGACGACGGCGCAGGGTTCGCTGCCGTCGTATGAAAATTTTTCACTGCCTTCGAAACGGACGGAAATGCCGTTCGCTGGGAGCTCCTGTGTGGCGTCCGGCTTGATTTCGATTGGGCCGTTCTTGGTGGTGAGTCTCGCGGGCTCGGCGGCAAGGTTGATGGCTCGCAGCGTCCATTTTTCCTCGGTGCGCTTACCGGGGATGAGAGTCCAGCGATATCCTTTCGCGGCGGGCGAGAGCACGGCGATGTTCGTCTTCGCGGTGGCGGGGATATTCAGTGAGGGAATCTTGTCACCGCTCGTTGGGCTAATGACGGTGGGCTTTTCGGGCAGGGCGAACAGACCTGTGCTGCCTCCGTGCGGGAGTTCCACGTTCTGCTTTGTCCCGGCACAGGCGATTTCGAGAGCGACGGCATCCGGCGGGCCGAGCTGGACGATGTTGATATCGCCCGCGATGGCGGAGGCGGCGAATGCGAGGGAAAGAGGGATGTGTTTCATGGTTTTTCGGCGGTTTTGTCCTTTTTCATCCAAGGAGGGACGGTCTGTGTTCCGGCACTGGTGAACGCGGTGACGTATTCTCCGGCGAGGTTGGTTCCCACGAAGAGATAGAACGAGCCGGCCTCCGAGCTGCCGGTCGCGTGCCCGATGGTCTTGCCATTGCGCAGGATATCGAAAGGGGCACCCGACCACTTTGGAATTTCGAGAGGATCCAAGGGCTTGGTCTCGATCCGGTTGGGGCCGAGCTGGAAGCGCGTGTCATCCGGGCAGGTGGAAACGAACGTCAGCGCGAAGCCTTTCCCGTCGAAGGCCGGGAAACTACGGATGCGGATCTTCGGCGGATACGGGGTGCCGTCCTTTTTCTTGCGGTTGTCGGGCTGGAGGAAAATGGCGATCACGTTCGCGACGCCATCCACCAGCTCGACCTGGCCGGAGGCTTTCTCAATGAGTAGTTTTGTATCTTCAGGCTGCTCGAGCGCGATGGTGATCGGCTTGCCGCCCACGGGCACCATGAACCAACCGGTTGCAGAGCCAGCGACGAGTCCGCCGGGCATGAGTTCCTTGCCCGCGATGGTGACATCGGCGGGAATTTTGCCGGGGATGAGGTTGACGATGTTCAGGAAGCCCAAGCCATCGCCTTCCTGCGCGGAAAGCGGGATTATGAGGCTGAATACAGCGATCAGGGCGCTAAAGGGAGTTTTCATAATGCTTGGTGAGGCGGATTTTCCCGCCGGGGACGACGAGGCCGGCGGCATCGCGCTCCGGTTCGATGGTGTAATGATACTCGCGGGTGGAGCGTCCGATGAGTTTGCCCTGCTTGTCGCGCGCCTCGCCGGCGACGACGATACGGAAAGTCTTCGAGCCGAAGGTGACGAGGTTCATGACCTTGCGGAATAGCTCCTCGCGGCCGGCATCGTCCCACTCGGGTTGCACTACGCAGGGATCCTGGAGAGCCGCGTTCACGGCGGGTTCCGTGACAACGGGCGCGTTGTCGAAGCGCTCGATGTTGCCGAAAAAAGGGGTATGTGCAGAGTTCGCGTGATCCCGAGGCGTGAGGGGGTCTTTGCGGATCTGGTTGAGATCCGAAAGGGCGCGCAGCGGACTTTTGTTGCGGTGGGCGATCAACTGATCGGCGAAGAGGTCGCCGATCATGGCGAGTTGCTTCGGTTTTACGTTGGGAGCCATCGGGTCATCGTCGAGCTTCACCCCGGCGATGAGTGAACGGAGCACCTCGCGCGGGGCGGTGTTGATGTTGATTCGGGTGTAGTCCGGGTTGGGCGCAGGCAGAGAGAAGATATCGAGCAACTGAGCGGCGCGCTGGCCGTCCTTGTCAAATGCGGCGAACTCCGGGCGGCCGATCGCGAGGGTGAAGCCGCCTCCGGCGCGCTGGTCGCCGACTCCCCCTGAGGTCTCGACATTCGACCATTGCGCGGGATCGAAAATGTGACCGAGCTCGCCGAGGGAGGAGTAGCTTTCGGCGTTGGAGATGAAGGCGGGCGCCAGGGTTGGCTGGTTGGGCGGAAAGATTCTGGGAGGAACGGGCGGAATTCCGGTTGATTTGACGATGATTTGCGTAGTGGTGGGAATCCGCGCGTCCGTTCCGGAATCGACGCCCGGCGTGGAATGCGAGCCGCCGTCCGCCCACTTGTCGAAGCGCACCTCGCGGTAGGGCGTGCTGTATGGCGGGAATTTTCCGATATTGCGTTTCAGGGCGCGCCCTCCCCAGTTACTGTTTTTATCGTAGTTGCTCGCGAAGACCTTGGTGTTGATATACCAAGACGACCTTGGATCGCCCGGTTGGCCGATACTCCAGTCGTGTGCCGGGGAGCCGTTGCCCTTCCATTTCACATTGCCAAGACCCGGCTTTAGATTGCCATCGGCACGTTGCAGGCCGCCTCGCGCGGTATCTACGATTTTGCCATTCCATTTCAACTGGTAGGTGTTTTCCGTGGCCACGTAGTCCGTTGCTTTGGTTGGATCGATGAAAGTTAGCTCGGAGGCTGGGAAGGCACCTTGGGGAAAAGTGTAGGTGCGCTCGCCGACGGGAACGACGGAGAAGCCGTTGGGTGGGATGGTGACGGCTTTCACCGGAAATGTGACTTCGGAAAACTGCCTGTTGCCGACCAACGGGATGGAGATCGTGTGCTTGTTGACGTTGGTGAACTCGATGTTTCCCGAGATGGTTTGCTGGGTGGGATTCCACAGTTCGATAAAGGTTTCCACCTTGATGGAGATGGAGGTGGCGCTGCCGGCGATCCACTCGTAGCGGTCGAAGAGTTCGTTTACGAAGGGGTAGGAATCCACGCCGCGGTAGCCGGTGCCGGTGGTGGCGTCGCTGTCCTTGTCGGCGTAGTCGATCATGGATGCGGCGATGGTTTTCAGGTAGTCCTCGGTGGCCGGGAAGCCGCCCTTGCGGTTTTCGAATTGCGGAAGCTGGAGCTTGATGTGGCTGGCGATCTTCGTGACGTCCTTGTCCTTGACCAAGGTGTTGAGATCCGGCGCGGGTTTCCCGGCATCCGCGTATCCGAAGCCCTGCGGGATGACTTTCACTGCGGGGACGGGCGGGGTGATTTTCAGGAAATGGATGTTTGGCTCGATGCGCTTGGTTTGATCTGTGGTGAGAACAGAGCGGAGCGAAGCGGTCGTGCGGAGATTTGGGCGTGCGGCGACGAGCTTCGGAGGGATCACGGGGCTTGCGGCGAGAGGATCGAAGACGGTTGCATAGGCCAGCTCGGCAACGGTTTTCCCTTCGTCACGGGCAAGCGTGCCGGCGTTTTTCCCCTCAATCCTTCCGCTGAGATCCTCGATCCAGAACGCGTAGCGCAGGTCGTATCCGTTCGGCTGGGAGGAGGTGACATCGACCCATTTCGCCTGAGGGATGCTTTGGTCGTGCTCGGTGGTGCGGCCGATCGGGCTGGCACCCGCGACGTAGGCGGAAAGCTGAGTTATAAGTGGCGTTGTATCGATGCGGCCGGTGCCGAGTGCGGTTTCGCTCTGGCCGCTGAAAAGCGGGATGCCGCGCCACGCACCGTTCTCGAAGATCGCGCCGTAGTTAAAAAATTGTTCACGGAAACCGAGGGGTCGGTCGGTGGCGGGGACGGTGCCCTTCACGGGATCCTCGATGCGAAATACCAGGGTGTCATCGCGCTTCGCGATTTCCGTCAAGGAGGCAAGTGCCACGGCCAGCCCGGACTCGACGGCGTGATCGGCGCGGGCGGAGTCCGAGTAGGAGCGGGCGGTCTTGCGCTCCAGGGAAATGACGGTGAGGAGGCCGATGAGAAGCAGGGTGAGGCCGGCGATGGCGATGATCGTCATCGGCAGGGCGAAGCCGGGGCGCTTCGCGCGGATCGCGGATCGAGGATAATGGATGGAAGATGAAAACCTCATTTCGCGATGGCGATGGAGCGGGTGAAGGTGCGGATGAACTGTCTCTCATTCTCGCGCGGCGCGGTGGCGAGGCGATCCCATTCCGCGCGTGTCTTGAAACGCCGGGCGGTGGAATCGTCGATGAAACGGATGTTCATCTCGATGACGGAAGGTGGCAGGGGCGAGGTGGCGGTCCAGTCGGTGAGAACCGGCGGCGAGCCGGAGTAGAAGCGGGGCTTGGCGGTGAAGCCGATGACGTTGGCGACGATCGGTTCGTCCAGCACCGGGTCGGCGGCGGGAAAGGCGGGCGTGCCGGCGGTTTCGAGGAAAGTCTGGGTGAGCGCCGGGTCGCGGGCGGCGCGGAAGAGCTTGGGCGATTCGAAGCCCGGCGAGTCCTGCGAGAAGGCGACGCGGTAGGAGATGAGGTTCAGGTCGCCGGGTTTGGCGGCTTGTTGCTCGTCGGAGGATACGGCGCGGACGAAGGCGATTTTTTCCGAGGCCTCGACGACGCCGCTGCTAGTCGCTTTTTCATGCAGCATAGGCGTGCCGGGGAGCCGGGTGGAAAGCTCGCGCCCGAAGAACTGGATGAAGGCGCGGGCCTGCGAGACCGTGTTCACCGCGCGCTGGGTGCGCGTGTAGCTTTCGGTGGATTGGCCGACGAGGGAGAAGAGCGCGAGCATGATGATCGAGCTGATCGCCATGGAGATGAGGAGCTCGACCATGGTGAAACCGCGCGGATATGGACGGGAAAATTTCAAAGGGTGCCTTGGCGTGGGCTGATGATCTGGTAGCGGAGGTCGGTGCGTTTGGCGGCGGCGGCCTTGGCGGGATGGAGCACGCGGATGGTGATCAGGGAAAGGGTGTCGGGGCCGGCCGCGAGGTTGGGCGGGCGGTGCGCCGCGCCATGGACGGCGACGATGTAGCTGGCTTTGGGGATTTTGGAGGCTGCGGTGAGATCGGCGGTGGTTCCTTTCGCGAGGAAATTTCCGTCCGAATCATAGGCAAGGATTTCCGGTGCGGTCGGGGTCGCGAACACGGGGAAAGCCAGGGCCGCGCCGAACGCGGATGCGGGAGTGGGGGCGGGAACCGTCCATGCGGTGATGATTTCCCGCTGCACCTCGCGGGCGAGCCAGGCCGAGCGGGTGTCCGCCTCCGCGCTGAGGCGGGAGATATTCGCGGAGCCTGTCGCCGTCAATACGATGGGGATCACGAAGGCCACCACACCGAGCGCAATGACCACCTCCATGAGGGTCATGCCGGGATTCGGGCGCTTTCCGGAAAATTTCATTATGGTTCGATGAATCGGGTGCGGCCGGTGAGGCGGTTGACTAGGAGCAGATCGTAAACTGGGCTGCCTTTGGATTTCTGGGTCAGTGCGAGGGAGTTTCCGCGCCGTGTGGCGCGGGCGATGGCGATGTTCGTTGCCGAGGAGGGCAGGACGATCTGGCCGTTCGGCGCGAATACGATGAGGTGGCAGGTGACGGCCTTGCCCTTGTAGTTTGTCAGCAGCGTTTCCGGCGCGTCCACGATGGTCTTGGGGGAGGAAATCAGTGAGGACGGCATGAAATGGAAATTCCCGGGCAAGGTTTCCCAGCGCTGCAGGAGTTTTTCGCTGCCAGCTTCATCCTTGGCGGGTTCGTAGACCGCGCCGTTTTTCACGACCTCGAAAAGGGAGATCGCCCGCCCGCCCAGCTCGCCGCCGGTGGCGAGGACGGGTATGGCAATGGCGGTGGGGGAGCCTGAGGCGATGGCGTGGCTGCGGGCGCGCTGGAGATGCGCCTTGATGATTTCACGGGAGG
The DNA here is from genome assembly GCA_945883455.1 of Prosthecobacter debontii. Lineage (GTDB taxonomy): Bacteria > Verrucomicrobiota > Verrucomicrobiia > Verrucomicrobiales > Akkermansiaceae > Luteolibacter. The sequence goes on along the minus strand of CAMCXJ010000016.1, from coordinate 5,701 downwards.
CTTGGCGGGCGCTGTTCGACGGATCCGCAAAAATCGGAACGGCGACCGCGAGAAGAATCGCCATCATCGTGATCACCGCCAGGAGTTCGACTAGGCTGAAGGCCGAGGAGCTGCGGTTCGCATTTTTGGGGATGTGTTGGGCAATACGCATCGGGCGTGTTGGCGCGGTGGATTTATTTCGTAACAACCCAGCATTTCATGCGCCACGACCAAGTAAATACAGAAATGCCCGCAAGCCATGGGGGGATTGTGGAGATTTCGTCACAGTAGGGGAAAAATCGGATGCTGCTCTTTTACAACAGTCTCTCGGCGCGGGGCTTAGCGCCGCCTTGTCGGAATGCCTACGGACCGTACAAAGAGCCGCCGAACCGGGTCAGGTCAGGGGTCAGGGGGCTTGAGGAGCTGGGTGTTCGGAAGGCGGGCAGCGGCTTTCTCGAAAGTCACAAGGGGCAGGCGGGCGGTGGTGGCCTCGGCGTGGATCAGCCGGTCGAGGAAACCGGGTTTGGCAGAGGCAAGTCCCTCGGTCGCAAGCAGCGGGAGCAATTGGGGATGCACGATAAAGGTCGGCATGGAGAGGAGTTGTCGGAGGCCGGTGAGCACCGCGTCCTTGGCCATACCGTAGTGGTGCTGGCAGGCGAAGTAGGCTTCCAGCACGACGAGATTCGAAACGAAAACCTTGGAGCCGGACTGCTCGGTCTCCGTCATGTAGCGGCGTGCGACCGTGGCCAGATCCAGAGGCTGGCCGGTGAGTAGCCGCATGACCACCGAGGTATCCAGAGACGAGCGGATTTCAGGGCTGCTCATTCCATTGGGAGGTGGTGGATTTCCGCATGGCTTCCGTGCTATGATCGGTCACTTGATCCGGCATCAAGTGGGATAGGGGTGCCTGGAAGCTTTCCCAATCGATGGAATGGGCATGAGGGGCTGGCTGCTTTTTTTGACGAAGCCATTGTTCGAAGAGGCTGATTACCACCTCGCGCACAGTACGGCCATCCCTCGCCGTTTCGGCTTTTACTTCGCGGTAGAGCTCGTCGGGAATCTGGAAGGTAGCCTTCATAGAGCCAGCTTGCTGTATTACTGGCTAAATAGCAAGGGGGAAGGATGAAGATCCAGGGGTAAGGAAGAGAAGGATTGATGATTGTGGATTGTGGATTGTGGATTTTTAAAGAGTAGAAAAACCCATGCTTACCTAAGCCTCTTACTTGGCGTTCTTGGCGGCTTGGCGGTTTATCACTCTTATCTTGCGTCCATCCCCTAGCCCAGCAACTCCGAGAACCCGCAGAAAATGCGTGAATCGCTGGGAGGCAGGAGTTTGAGGACTTCCGGGGTGTTGAGATGCTCCCCGCACAGAGCCTCGAACTCGGCGGGCGTTTTCATGCGCCGGATCTCCCGCTCGAAGTCCGGATCGATGCCCTCGCAGATGTAGATCAGGGTTTTTTTCATGCGCTGGATGTGGAGGAGGGGATTGAAATCCGGGTGCTCGCGGGCAAGTTCTTCGGAAAGCTCGCGGATGTAATCGAGAAGGTCGCGGCGGGTAGGTTCGGGTGTTTCCATTCCGGAAAACGTGGCGGCGATGCGGGCGAAAATCCACGGGTTCCGGATCGCGCCGCGGCCGACCATTAGGCCCGCCGCGTCGGTCTGGCGGTGGTAGGCGAGGGCGGTTTCCGCATCGACCACGTTACCGTTCGCGATTACCGGGCAGGGCATTGTTTCCACGGCGAGCTTCACGGAATCGGGTTTCACCGGGGTGGCGTAGCGATCCTCCACCGTCCGCCCGTGGATCGTGAGTCCGTCGATGGCGTATTTGCGGAAAATTTCCAGCAGCTTGGGAAATTCATCGGGAGAGTGGTATCCGAGGCGGGTCTTCACCGTGAAACGCCCCGGGATCGCGTCTCGCAGCGCGCCGAGGATGGCGTCCACTTTCCCCGGATCGCGCAGCAGGCCACCGCCCGCCTCTTTTCGGCAAACGACGGGTGCCGGGCAGCCGAGGTTCAGGTCGATCCCCGCGATGGGATACGTCGCAAGCTCCCGTGCCGTCCGCACCAGATCCGGGATTTCCTTTCCGATCATCTGTGCGAAGACCGGACGCCCCGTTTCGTTTTCGGAAATGGAGCGCAGGATGTAGGCGTTCAGCCCGGAGTGGGGATGGACGCGGAAGTATTCCGTCACGAACCAATCGGGTGCGCCGCGCCGAGCCAGCACCCGCATGAAGGGCAGGTCGGTCACGTCCTGCATCGGTGCGAGGACGAGCGCGGGGCGGGCGGCTGGGAGGAGGTCACGCATCGGCGCGGGCAGGAAATGGGTTGACAATCAAGCCCGCCTCCCAATGCTGGAAACGAACAACAACCAAGGAATTAAAGTGGATAACGACTTGTTGCATACGGAAAAAATCTTATCGGATCGGAAAACCTTTTTCCTAGACCTAAAGCAGAACTCGCGCGGGATGGTGGTGAAGATCACGGAGGATGTCGGCGGCAACCGGGACACGATTATGGTGCCCGTGGAGATCCTCGGGGATTTCATCGCTGCGCTGACAGACATCAAGATGACCGCCGACGAGCAGGAATGATGTGGTCCTGAGAGATTCGCTCCCTTGCGGCTTGCGGGCGGGCCCGCGTATCTTGTAGATTGAACTTTCCGGAATGCATCGCTCCTCCATCAACATAGCGCGACTCGTCTACCTGCTCGTCTGCCAAGGAGCGGGGGTTGCGATCGCGCTGAGCACGAAGGGCACCGCGCTCGAAATGTCGGTCACCAGCGGTCTACTGATTGGCCTAGCCATAGGGATCTTTTTTATCGGGATCGAGCGGCTCACGGAGGGCTTCACCCTACGCGGATTTTCCACGGCTACCTTCGGCCTAGGGGTCGGCCTGTTTTGTGCGTGGCTGCTCACACGAGTGGAAATTTCTAACCTGCTGGAACTCGCTTTCCGCGATAAGATTAATAAGACGGAATACGGTGAAACGATGGTTAATTCATTGCGGTTAGCACTGGATGTCACGCTTTTTGCCAGCTTCGGGTTTCTCGGCGCGGTGCTTGCCCTCCGCAGCAACCGGGACGATTTTGCGTTTATCATCCCCTACGTCCGCTTTCGCCAGGACGCCAGCTCCGGCCAGCCCATCGTGCTGGATGCAGAGACGATCATGGACGGACGCATCCTCGGGCTGCTTTCCTCGGGCTTCATCAGTGGGCGGCTCATCGTCGGCCAGTTCGTCCTAGAGGAAATCCAGACCCTAGCCAACGAGAGTCCCACCGGCATTCGCCAGCGCGCCCAGCGCGGCCTGGAGAATCTTGAGAAAATGCAATCCTCTCCCGACATCCAGGTTTCCATACACGACGCAAGGATTGTCACAGAGGAGCAAACCCTGCATTACCGCCTGATAGAGACGGCGAAATTTTATGGAGCCCGGCTGCTTACACTGGAAGACAGCCTCGCAAAGATTGCGAAGCTGCAAGGCGTCTCCGTCCTGAATCTCAATGAGCTCGACATCGCGCTGCGACCGTCCATCGCCATCGGCGAGCGGCTGCGGGTCGCGTTGGTAAGGCCGGGCAAGGAAGAGCACCAAGCAGTTGGCTACTTGCCGGATGGCACGATGATCGTTGTTAATCAAGGCGCTGCGGAAATGGGGCGCACGGTGGACGTGGTGGTAGTCACCACCCTCCAAACCGCAGGCGGCACGCTCATTTTCGGCGAGATGGATCGTCCCTAGCTGAGCGTGAAAACGGTGATCTCCGGCCTCACGTTGAAACGAACTTGGTGCAAGTATCCGAGCGCCCGGTTGATGTAGAGATCCCGCCCGCCCGAGAGTGGCAAGTGACCGGCAGTGTAGCGCTTATTTGTAACGGGGAGCAGCGGCGGCGGCAGGAAAGGCGGCTTGCACTGCCCGCCATGAGTATGCCCGGCGAGGATCCAGCCTTGGTAGCTGCTCCAATCACCTTCATCGAGCGAGTCCGGATTGTGTGCCAGAGCCAGCGCCGCCTTGCCCGGAGCGAGAGCGGAAAGCCCCGCCGCGAGATCGAATTTTTCCGCCCACAGATCGCCGAGGCCGAGCACCTGGAGTCCACCGATCTCCAGCACCTCGTTGCACAACACCGGAATGCCTGCTTTTCCCAGCGCCGCCGTGATCTTTTCCGCCCAGCTTTCGTCCGCCCAGTTCACGCCGTAATCGTGGTTCCCGAGGATCGCCGCCGTGCCGCTCCTGCCAGTGGGGAGATGTGGGAAAACCGCGGCCATCCCCGCTTCCGTCCCCTCGTCCAGCGTCACGAAGTCCCCTGTATAGACTACGATATCCGGCTTCCGCGCGGCGACTTTTTTGAAGCTTTCGATCAGGAAATCCGAGGAAACCCGCGCCGAGACATGGATGTCGCTGATCTGGACGAGGGTCTTCCCTTTCAGCGAATCCGGCAGGTTCGCGATGGGTAACTCCCGCTCGACGAATTCCAGGAAAAACGGCTCCACTAACATGGTGTATCCCAAGGTGGCCGCGCCTCCGCACAGGGTGGCCGCGCTTCCACACATACCGATCCGTAGGATATTCCGGCGGGTAAATTGTTTTCGCTTCATGGAATGAATGTGCATAATACCCGCCACCCCGCCCTTCAACCCTTCATTTTTCCAGACACGAGACATGGCCCGCAAACGCACCGCACCGCCCATCCCCGAGATCGCCGCCCGCTTCATCCTACCCGGTCCCGTGGTCGCGTATGAGGAGATCCCCACCGGCCTAATCAACACCACCTACGCCGTCACCTGCCGCAGCGGGCAGACCAATACCCGCTTCATCCTTCAGTCAATTAACTCCGCCGTGTTCCCGGAGCCATGGAAGGTCATGGAAAACATCCTCCACGTCACGTTCCACACCGGCGCTAGAAACCATGGCGCGGAGCAGCTCTGCCTCATCCCGCTCCGCAGCGGCATGAGCTGGCTGACCCAGCCGGACGGCACGATCTGGCGCTGCTACCCCTACCATGAGGACACCGAGACCTTCGTGAAAATCGACTCGCCCGACCTCGCGTTCCGCGCCGCCGCCGCTTTCGGAAATTTCCAGGCCAGGCTCTCCGATCTCGATCCCGCCACCCTCCACGAGACCATCCCCCACTTCCACCACACGCCCACCTACTTCGCGAAACTCCTCGCCGCCGCCGAGAAAAACCCCGTCGGCCGCCTAGAGAACGCCCGCGCGGATGTCGATTTCATCCTCTCGCAGAAACACCTCACGAGCCTCCTCGTCGATGCCGGCCTGCCGATTCGCATCACCCACAACGACACCAAGATCTCCAACATCCTTTTCCCCACCGCCCCCAGCCTCCCGCCCATCGTGATCGACCTCGATACGGTCATGCCCGGCCTCGCGCTCTTCGATTACGGCGATCTCGTCCGCTCCGCCGCCTCCACCGCCGACGAAAACGAGACCGACCCCGAAAAAATCCGCCTCGATCCCGTGCTCGCCGCTGCGCTCACCGAGGGCTACCTTTCCACGGCCTCCGTTTTCCTCACGCCCGAGGAAAAAGCCCTGCTGCCATCCGCACCCAAGGTCATCGCGCTGGAGCTCGCCATCCGTTTCCTCACCGACCACCTCCTCGGCGGCGTCTATTTCCGCTCCGACTACGAAGGCCACAACCTAGCGCGCGCCCGCAACCAGCTCACCCTGCTGAAATCGATGTGAGTGCGTTCTGGAGAGCCGCGCCTGTGGCCGGCTTT
>CAMCXJ010000015.1 GCA_945883455.1 Prosthecobacter debontii | reverse complement strand
CCGACGCCGATTTCAGAGGGAAACTTAGCGCGCTCATTTCCGAGAACGAAAAAATCCGGGCGAAGGCGCTGCATATCGAGCGCAAGCAGATCGGCAAGCTCAGCGCGGAGATCGAGGAGATCGGCTTCGATCTGAAAGCCGGCCGCATCACTGCGGAAAATGCCGCCGCGCGCAAGGCGGAGCTGGAGAAGCAGTTCGCCAAGCTCAAGGCCGAGGCTGACGGCCTCAACGACGGCATGGCCGCCACCAATATCATTTACAAGATCGCCGATGGCCGCGAACGACCTCTTCCCTCCGGCGAATTGCTCAGCGCTTACACGCCCAACAACACCAGATTTTTCGGACGTCTCGGCGAGGCGCTGCGCCGGGCATGGCATTTCCTAAAAGAGGATCCGCGCGAGGCCAACACCGAAGGCGGTGTTTTCCCCGCCATCTTCGGCACGGTGGTGATGACCCTGGTGATGAGCCTTTTCGTGACGCCTTTCGGAGTCATCGCCGCGATCTACCTGCGGGAATACGCCAAGCAAGGCCTGATGGTTCGCATCGTCCGCATCTGCGTGAACAACCTCGCCGGCGTGCCATCCATTGTCTTCGGCGTCTTCGGCCTCGCGTTCTTCGTGTATTTCGTCGGCGCGGGGATCGATCAGACTTTCTATCCCGAGAAACTCCCCACGCCCACCTTCGGCACACCCGGCATCCTCTGGGCCTCGCTGACCCTTGCCCTGCTCACCTTGCCGGTCGTCATCGTAGCAACCGAAGAAGCCCTCTCCGCCGTGCCGCGCGGCGTCCGCGAGGCGGCCCTCGCCTGCGGGGCCTCGAAATGGCAGACGATCCAGCGCATAGTCCTCCCCGCCTCCCTCCCCGGGATTCTAACAGGTGTAATCCTCGCCATGGCGCGTGGCGCGGGCGAGGTCGCACCGCTCATGCTCGTCGGAGTGGTGAAACTCGCACCCACCCTGCCCATCGATGGCATCGCGCCCTTCATCCATGCCGAGCGCAAGTTCATGCACCTCGGCTTCCACATCTACGACCTCGGCTTCCAATCCCCGGACGCCGAAGCCGCCAAGCCCTTCGTGTATGCCACCGCACTGCTCCTCATCCTCGTCGTAGTTTCCCTCAACCTCACCGCCATCCTCATCCGCAACCGCCTCAAGAAACGCTTCGCTGTTAGCAGCTTTTGAGAAGCACGAAGCACGAAGCATAAAATCCAAAATGAAAAAGTTTCGCCCAAACCTCTTCCTTTAGACATTCGTGCTTAGAATTTAGAATTTTCATCTCCATGCCCGTTTCATCTCAAGTGCACGAAAAAACTCCCCGCCCCGATTTCATCCGGGTGGAGGACTTCAGTTTCCACTACGGTGAGAAGCAGGCGATCTTCGGTATCGACATGGCGATCCCCGAGAACGAGATCACCGCACTCATCGGCCCCTCCGGCTGCGGGAAATCCACCCTCCTGCGGAACATGAACCGCATGAACGACCTCATCGACGGCGTCCGCCACGAGGGCGATATCCGCCTCGACGGCGTGAGCCTCTACGATCCCTCCGTGGAGGTCATTTCATTGCGCAAACGCGTCGGTATGGTGTTCCAGAAATACAACCCCTTCGCGAAGTCGATCTACGAGAACGTCGTCTTCAGCCTCCGCGTCGCCGGGCGCAACGGCAAAAAGGAACTTGATGAAACCGTCGAGCGCTCGCTCCGCGACGCCGCGCTCTGGGACGAGGTGAAAGACCGCCTCCATGACAGCGCCTTCGGCCTTTCCGGCGGGCAGCAGCAGCGCCTTTGCATCGCCCGCGCCATCGCGAACCGTCCCGAAATCCTGCTGATGGACGAGCCCTGCGCCGCTCTCGACCCGCTCGCCACACTCAAGATCGAGGAACTCATCACCACCCTCAAAAACCGCTACACCATCGTCATCGTCACCCACAACATGGAGCAGGCCACGCGTTGCTCGGATCGCACCGCGTTCCTCTACATGGGCAAGCTCATCGAATACGGGAAAACCGTCCAGGTTTTTGAGAACCCGAAAGAGGAGAAGACCGAGTCCTACATCACCGGAAGGTTCAGCTAGAAATGGAAAGCAAGCCCACATCCCCCACCATCGAGGTGCGCGACGTCGATTTCTCCTACGGGAAATCCCGCGCGATGAAAGACGTGACCATGGACATCGCCCGCAACCAGGTCACCGCTTTCATCGGACCCTCGGGCTGTGGGAAATCCACCCTGCTCCGCTGCTTCAACCGCATGAACGATTTCATCCCCGGCGCAAAGGTCACCAAGGGCGAGATCCTCATCAACGGCGTCGAGATCCACGACAAGGAGGTCGATGGCGTGGAACTCCGCCGCCGCGTCGGCATGGTGTTCCAGAAATCGAACCCTTTTCCGCGTTCGATCTACGAGAACGTCGCCTACGGCCCACGCATCCTGGGCGAGAAAAACAAGGGCGTGCTTGATGGCATTGTGGAGAAAGCCCTGCGCGGCGCCGCCCTCTGGGATGAGGTGAAAGACCGCCTAAACGAGAGCGCCTACGGCCTTTCCGGCGGGCAGCAGCAGCGGCTCTGCATCGCCCGCACCACCGCCGTCGATCCCTCGATCATCCTCATGGACGAGCCCTGCTCCGCCCTCGATCCCATCGCCACCGCCCGCGTCGAGGAACTCATCCACGACCTCAAGCGCGAATACACCATCGTCATCGTCACGCACAACATGCAGCAGGCGACGCGGGTTTCCGACAAGACTGCTTTCTTTTACCTCGGAGAGCTGATAGAATACGACAAGACTTCAAAAATCTTCTCCAATCCGTCAGTGCCGCAAACGGAACAATACATCACCGGGCGCTTCGGCTGAAAGACACAAGATACAAGATGAAGAGAATGGCAAACTATCTGCTACCCCGCTTCTGGCGTCCTCCCGTCTTGCGTCTTGCGTCTTGCGTCTTAAAGTCCTGAATCAAAAAAATGAATAGCTCTCCTCACATCCTTCGGGATTTCGACCAAGCCATCTCCTCGCTGAAGGGCGAAGTGCTCGCCATGGCCGCCCATACCCGCCTGAACCTTGAGCGCGCCATCCGCGCCCTCATGGAGCGCAATGTGGAACTCGCCAACTCTGTGATTGCCGACGACGACGAGGTCGATGAGGCGGAGCGCGTCATCGACCAGCTCGGCATGGATATCCTGGTGAAATACCACCCCATGGCTACGGATCTGCGGCTCGTCGTTTCCTCGATGAAAATCTCGATGAACCTGGAGCGCATGTCCGACCACGCGGTGAACATCGCCAAGCGCGCCAAGAAAATTTCTAACGCCCCGGAACTCAGCGAGGTGAACCTCATCGAGCCTCTCTACACCCTCGCCGACCACCTCCTGCGCGACGCCATCTCATCATATAGCGACGGCAACGGGTCGCTTGGAGCTTCCCTGCACACCCGCGACAAGGAGCTGGACAAAATGCACAAGCAGACCACTGCTCATTTCGCCTCCCGCATCGAGGAAACTCAGGGTCGCTGTCAGGAATACTTGCACCTTATCTTCATCGTCCGCTCCTTGGAGCGTGTCGGCGATCTCTCCGCCAACATCGGCGAGGACGCCGTTTACCTCGAGCATGCGAAAGACCTCCGCCACAAGAGTAAACTCGAGCGCGAGATGGTGGAGGAGGGCTGACCTCTAACCCTCGGCCATGCGCGGCAGATTTCCTTCATGCTTCCTGAATTTCCCGCCTCATAAAACAATCTTGCGCCTTTAAGGACGTGGGGGGATGCTTTCGGTGTCGAGTAATAATGGGAACCCGAGTCAACAAAAAGCGCGGCCAGGTGGAGGAGCCGAAGAAATGGTCCACTGAAATAGCCGGAGTGAGCTGGATGGCTGGCGGGCTGATGCTGCTGTTGTCGCTGCTTTCCTACAGCCCGGCGGATCTACCGGATTGGCGGATGTTCGGGCTTTTCGCGGATGACAGCGAAGCGCGCGGCGACAACTGGCTAGGGCCGGTGGGCGGCATCCTCGCCTTCACGCAGATCCTGATATTCGGTGCGGCGGGCTGGATGCTCTCGATCGGCTTCATCTGGTTCGGCGTTATGAAACTCGCCTTCAAAGGACGGTTATGGCCGCGGATGGTGCTGGGGCAAGCGGTGGCACTCGTCGCTGGGGCAGTGTTCCTCCACGCAGCGGGCATGCTTTTCATGGATTGGGTGGAACGCTGCAACCTGGAAGGCCGGCCCGGCGGGGTCATCGGTCAGGCACTCGGTGACTCCCTGCTCATTCCGCTGATCGGGAAACCGGGAACCATCGCGCTCGCCGCTACCGCCTACCTCCTCGGCATGATCTGGCTCGCCGGGCAAACACCCGCCGATTTCGCGAAAGGCTGCCATCGCCTGCTGAAAATGAAAATCGACGCATGGAAACAAAGCCGCACCGAAGCCGGACGCGCGGCGACGCGGGAAAAGGAACTCCTCGGCGAGCGCGAACGCCAGCGCGAGCAACGCAAGATCGAGCGCGAAATAGCCCGCCTGAAAAGCGCCGAAACCGACGAACCCGGCCAGAAGGAACTCGCCATCCGCGAAACCCCGACCCCGCAGATCATCGATTCCTCCCAGCGCCGCGCCTCCGGTGTGATGGAACCCGGCGCAAAGCCCTTCGAGCGCAAGAAGCCCTCCCACCAGTCGCTTTCCATCTCCGGTTTCGAGGACTACGAACTGCCCGGATTTGATCTGTTAGATGACGTGGAGGTCGAGGCCGAGGCCGCAAACCACGCCGAACTGCTCGAGATCCAGACTACGATCATCGAGACCTTGAAAGCCTTCGGCATCGACGTCACACCCGGCGATATCACCCGCGGCCCGACGATCACGCGCTACGAGATTTATCCCTCCACCGGCCTGCGCGTTTCCCGCATCTCGCAGCTCGAGGCGGACATCGCCCGCGCCACCTGCGCCGAGCGCATCAACATCCTCGCCCCCATCCCCGGCAAGGACACCGTCGGCATCGAGATCGCGAACTCCAGCAAGGTCGCCGTGCCGCTCCACGAGCTCCTGCACGACCCCGAGTTCCGCTCCGCGAAAAAGAAAATCCCGCTCGCCCTCGGCAAGGACGTTTACGGGAAAACGGTCATCGGTGACCTCGCCGCCATGCCCCACCTCCTCGTCGCGGGTGCCACGGGCTCCGGGAAATCCGTCTGCATCAACTCGATCATCGCCTCCATCCTCTTCAAGTTCGGCCCCGACGAGCTGCGTTTCATCATGGTCGATCCCAAGGTCGTGGAGATGCAGATGTACAACAAGCTCCCGCACATGGTCGTGCCAGTCGTGACCGATCCGAAAAAGACCGTCGCCGCCCTCAAGTGGGTGGTCAACGAGATGGAGAAACGCTACAAGATCTTCGCCAAAATGGGCGTGCGTAACTTCGATGGTTTCAACAATCGTCCGCGCGAGGAAAAGGAAGCCGCCGCCGTGATACCGGAAGCGAACGAGCCGGAAACCGACCTCGACGAAATCGAAGCCATCGCCGCCGCGCTGGAAGACGGCGATCTCGGGCCCGAGGCGGATTTCGAGGAACTGGAGATCGAGGAGGATGAAATCCCCGACCGTTTCCCCTACATCGTCGTGCTGATCGACGAGCTCGCAGACCTCATGCAGACCGCCCCGGCGGATGTGGAAATGTGCATCGCCCGGATCGCCCAGAAAGCCCGCGCGGCTGGCATCCATCTCATCATCGCCACCCAGACGCCGCGCGCCGATGTGGTCACCGGCATCATCAAGGCGAACATCCCCAGCCGCATCGCCTTCCAGGTTTCCTCCGCGCTCGACTCCCGCGTCATCCTCGACACCAAGGGCGCCGACAAGCTCGTTGGCAAGGGTGACATGCTCTACCTGCCGCCCGGCTCCGCGAAACTCGAGCGCGCGCAGGGTGCTTTCGTTTCCGACGAGGAGGTCGAGCGCATCGTCGCTCACTGCGCCAAGCAGGCGAAGCCGAACTACGAAAGGGACATCCGCGAAACGATCGACGCCGCCGGCTCCGACGAGGAAGACGAGGTCTCCGACGCCGACGAGGAACTCATCATCAAGTGCATCGAGGTCGCCCGCCAGGAGCAGAAATGCAGCACCTCGCTCCTTCAGCGCCGCCTCCGCCTCGGCTACACCCGCGCCGCCCGCATGGTCGATATCCTCGAGCAGCGCGGCGTCGTCGGCCCGGGCGATGGTGCGAAGCCGCGCGAGGTTTTCCTGAAGTGAAAAATCCCATTTCCATTTCCGCAACGCGGCACCAACATCAGCCCGCATGCTTCCCATTCTCATTACAGGAAAGTCCGGCCGTATGGGCTTGGCTGTCGCCGAAGCCACCATGGCAAATCCGGACACCGTCATCGCCGCGACGCACGACGCGGGCGAGGATCTCGATGCTGTGCTACAGACCGCGAAGTGCGTGATCGATTTCACGGTGCATTCCTTTTCCACGACCCTTGTGGAAGCGGCGCTGAGGCACCGGGTGCCGATCGTGATGGGCACCACCGGCCACACCGATGCCGAACTTGAGGTCATACGTGCGGCCTCGCGGGAAATCCCCATCGTCCGCGCGCCGAACTTTTCCGTCGGTGTGAACACCCTTTTCTGGCTCACACAACAGGCGGCCCGCATCCTCAAGCAGGACACCTTCGACATTGAGGTCACGGAAATGCACCACCGCCACAAGATCGACGCGCCCTCCGGCACGGCGCGGCGGCTTTTGGAAATCCTCAACGAAGAAACCGGCACGTCCTATGCGGAAGACATCGCCCACGGGCGTTTCGGAAACATCGGGCCGCGCAAACCGCGCGAGATCGGCATGCACACCCTGCGCGGCGGCGATGTCGTCGGCGACCATACGGTGATGTTCGCGGCCGATGGCGAGCGCGTGGAACTCACCCACAAGGCCTCCTCCCGCATGACCTTCGCGTCCGGAGCCGTCCGCGCCGCGCTCTGGCTGGCGGACAAACCGCCCGGCCTCTACGACATGCAAGACGTGCTCGGCCTGAAATGATTTCCCCTCCCCTATCTATGAAGCGACTGATTCCCCTTTCCCTCTGCCTCGCGCTGTTTTCCTGCGAACAGAAACCACCGCTCCTAAAGGCTGCTGCGGAGCCGGCCATCGCTGCCGAAAAGGCGGTGCCCGCGGACCTCACGAAATCCGTGATGCGCATCAACTCCACCAGCCAATCCTGGAACCCCGGGCAGCCATGGGAAAAGACCCCGCCGGGCAATCTCCGTTCGCTGGGAGCCATCGTCGCGCCGGGGCAGGTGCTGACCACCGGGGAAATGGTCGCCGACGCCACTTACCTTGAGTTGGAATCGACCGACGGTTCGCGGACGGCGCAGGCGAAAATTCTGGCGGTGGATTATGAGGCGAACCTCGCCCTGCTCACCGTGAAATCCGATGACGACCGCGACGCGTTTTTCAAGGATACCCAGCCACTCGCTCTCGCGGCACCGCCGGTGATCGGCGATGCGCTCGGCATTTTTCAGGTGGAGGACAACGGCACCACCCTGCTGACCAACGGCTCGCTGCAATCTGTGGATGTGTCGGAGAGTTTCCTGCCGGGCCAAAGTTTCCTGACCTACTTGGTGAAGGCGTCCATGCAGAGCGCGGCGAGCAGCTTCAGCCTGCCGGTGATCCGCGACAGCGCGCTCTCCGGCATCCTGATGAGCTACGACTCGAAAGACCAGATCTCCGATGTCCTCTCCGTGGACGTGATCTCGCGGTTCCTCGCCAACGCGCAGGGCGGGGAATACAAGGGTTTCCCCTCGCTGGGCGTCACCGCCTCGCGGACCGAGGATCCGTCGTTCCGGAAATTTCTCAAGCTCCAGCCCGAGCAGGGCGGCCTCTACATCGGGAAAGTCCGCAAGGGCGGCGCGGCGGACTTGGGCGGCGTGAAGGTCGGTGACGTGCTTCTCAGCGCAGCGGGCCACGCCATCGATAACCGCGGCTACTACGTTCATCCGCATTACGGTTCTCTCTTCTGGAGCCACATCGTGCGCGGCGAGAAATCCACCGGCGAGGAGATCGTTCTCGAGATCCTACGCGGCGGCGAGCCGATGGAAATTACCGTGACCCTCACCCGCGAGGAGCCGATGGATCGGCTCGTGCCCAGTTACCAGTTCGACCGGGCGCCGAACTTCCTTGTAAAAGGCGGCTTCATTTTCCAGGAACTCACCCGCCCCGTGCTCGAGGCATTCGGCGAGGATTGGTCCACCCGCGCACCCCTCAACCTGCTCGACGCCTATGAGAACCCCGAAAAATTCGAGGACAAGGCCGAGCGCGTCATTTTCCTCAGCGGAGCCATCCCCACCCCCGCCACCGTCGGTTACGAGCCCCTGCGCCACCTCATCGTGAAAAAGGTCAACGGCGTGGAGATCGCCAGCATGAAAAACCTCATCGCGGCCTTCGAAAAGGCGGACGAAAACAACCTGCACTCCATCGAGTTCATGGAGGAGGACTTCACCATTTACTTGGACGAAGCCATCTCAACCGCCGTGGATAGCGCCCTCCTCCAGCGCGGCCTGAACCGCCTTTCCAGAGCGGAGTGAGCTCTTAGTGAAGATCTAGGGACAGGATGTCCCTACGACAGACTGGGACTGCAAATCCCAGCCACGTTTTGCGGCCTTTCTTGCACCCTCTTTCTTGAAGGTTGAGTTTTGAAATTTGAAATTTAGCCTCAGTCCCATGCAAACCTCCCTCATCATCGATCTCCCCTCCCTCCCCGAGGAGGGCAAGGCTTTCTCCGGCGAGCTGGACGGAAGCATTTTCGGCCTCCCAGAGGGCGACGCGCGCGCCGTCGGCCCGCTGGCCTACGATCTCTGGGCGCAGCGCTTCGAAACCGAGCTTTTACTCACCGGTGCCCTGTCCGCCCCCTTCGAGTTCACCTGCGTCATCACCCTGAAAACCTTCGTGAAAACGATCCACCTCGAGCAGGTCGCCGTTTCCGTGGAAATCGGCAACGCTTCCGGCCTAGACGTCACCGATAGCCTCCGTGAGGAGATTCTCATCGAGTTTCCCACCGCCCCCCGCTGCGACGAGGGCGACGTCCCCGAACCCTGTGAAATCGATCCGCGATATTTAGCGGTGGACAAGCCCCCCGAAGATGAAGTAAGTCCTCCGCCCCGCGACGGGGGCGACGACCGCTGGTCAGCCCTCAACGATCTCACGGGTCTCAACGATCAACCTAAATAGAACACGACCATGGCCGTACCAAAACGCCGTCAATCCAAAAGCCGCGCAAAAATGCGCCGCGGTGCGAACCGCTGGAAAGCACCGATCTTCAGCGCTTGCTCCGATTGCGGGGCAACCATCCCCTCCCACATCGCATGCCCGTCATGCGGCACCTACCGCGGACGCAAAGTCCTCGAGGTAGAGGCGTTCTGATCCGGATTCCGAGGAAATCACGTGAGAACCCCCGCCGGACTGCTGGTGTGGGTTCTTCTTTCGTACCCCGAATTCAAAACACCTCAGAATCCACTTCCGAATCGAAATGAAGGTAGCACTTGATGCCATGGGCGGCGACAACGCCCCACAGATCAACATCGCCGGAGCTATCGAAGCCCTGCGGAACTACCCAAAGCTCAGCCATCTGTTTCTGGTAGGCGATGAAGCAATCCTCCAAAGGGAGGCCGCGAGCCACGGCCTGAATCTCAACGACCGGCGCGTGAGCATCGTGCATGCCCCGGAGGTGGTTGGCATGGCCGAGCCGGGCGCGAAGTCCGTGCGCCGCAAGAAACTCTCCTCGATCAGCGTCGCCATGGATCTCGTCAAGGACGGGCAGGCGGACGCCTTCGTGTCGGCGGGTAACACCGGTGCCGCCGTGGCCGCCGCTACGCTCAAGCTGCGCTGCCTCAAGGGCGTTGACCGCGCCGGCATCGCCTCCCCTTTGCCCAACGAGCACGGCATATGCAACATCCTCGACGCCGGTGCCAACCCGGAATCCAAGCCGGAGCATCTCGTCGCCTACGCGGTCATGGGCACCGCCTATGCCAAATACGTTCTCGGGGTGAAAAATCCCAAGGTCGGACTCATGTCGAACGGCGAGGAGGACGAGAAAGGCACCACATTCACCAAGGAAACCTTCAAGCTGCTGAAGGCCACCCCGGGCATCCATTTCATCGGCAACGTCGAGGGACACGACCTTTTCGAAACACAGCTCGACATCGTCCTGTGCGACGGTTTTGTAGGAAACATCGTCCTCAAGAGCGTCGAGGCCACCGCGAAGGCGGTGTCGAAATGGCTCAAGACGGAGATCAAGGAAACGCCCCTCCGCATGGCCGGCGCGTTGCTCGCCCAAGGGGCCTTCAAGGCGCTCAAGGCGAAAAGCAGCTACGAGACCTATGGCGGCAGCCCCCTGCTCGGTGTCAACGGCGTGGTCATCATCGCCCACGGCTCATCGACCGGCCTCGCCGTCCAGAACGCGATCCGTGTCGCTGTGGAAACCGTGGAGCACAAGATCAACCCGCGCATCGAGGAAGCCATGGCCACCCTCTAGGATCCGGCGGGCGCTCACCTGCCCTCGCTGGTGTAGTAGCCCGAATTCGGGTAGCGCGTTTCCGGCGCGTCCCACCGGCGCGAATGATCCGCCGGCCTGCTTCCCCATTGCCCGGGCAAACGCAGATCGGCATTTCCGCCCGACTCCCGTCGCCCCTCCCGCGAGCTTTCCGGCAATTCCGCAGGCCCGCATGCGGCCATTGCCAATCCCGCCACCCCGATCAAACCGGATCTCATTTTCATTTCCCTCCCTACGGAGCTGAACGACCCGATCTTCGTGGATTCGGGGCCTGAAAGGTTGGCGCGCGGAACGCGGCGCGGTTGACGGATCTGAGCGGTGGCATGGTGGCCACCCGCAGGCCGCTCTGGCGTCGGGCGCGCGGCTGCCGTAGGTGAGATAGCCAGCGGCTCCGGAAACCTCGATTCGCAAGCGCTAGGCGGGCTCCGTCTTCCCTGCCTTCGCCTTCGCTTTCTCGTCGTAGATGCCGCCGATGAAGAGCAGCACCGCAGCGATACAGATGCAGGAATCCGCGACGTTGAATGTCGGCCACCAGCCTTCGCTGCGGGGCATGATCTTTTCAAAGTAAGGTAGGCGGACGGAGATGAAATCGACTACGTAGCCCTGCGAGAGGCGCTCCCAGAAAGAGGCGCCTTTCATTTCCTCCAAGAGAAAGCCCTGCACGAGCCGGTCGGTCAGGTTTCCGAAAATCCCGCAGAGCAAAAGCGCAACGGCGATCTTCGAAAGGAAATGGTCGAAAGCTCCCTTCTTCCAGAAAAACCTGATCAAGAAGAGCGCGATGAAGGGAATGACCAAGAACACCACAGGAGCCCAACTGGTTCCGTTGCCGAGGCCGAAAGCCACACCTTGGTTGTGAACCCGAATCCATCGAAACCAGTCATCAATCAGCCACAGGATATGGGCATCATCCGACCAAGGGGGCGCAAAATTAGCCACCGTCCATGCCTTCGTCACTTGGTCGAGGATGTAGAGCGGGAGGGTGAGGAAGAAAAGAAGCTTGGAAATTTCAACTTTCAAAATTCAAGTTTCAAGTAAGAGGCTTCGCGATCACATCGTCGCAGCGTTGGCAAAGGCCGGAGGCGACGAGCGGCTCGTGCTTGCGGCAGCGGGGGCAGAGCGGGAGGTCGGTCTTTTTCGCGGACGCTGTGAGTTCGGCTCCCAGCGTGGCGGTGAGTTCGGCGATGATGAAGAACTCGGTGGCGAAGTCGCGGTCATTGAGTTTATCTAACAGATGCGCGTCGGATTCCGGAATGGCAAGGGAAACGGCCGCCTCGTTGTTGCGGGTGAATTCCTTCGCCTGGATCCTCGCCTCGATGGCGGTCTGGATCACGGCCTTGATCTGGAAAAGGCGATCCACGTCCTTACTGACCTGGCTCGGCGCGAAGGCGGGGTCGGCCTCCGGGAAATCCTGTTCGTGGACGCTGCCTTCCATGAAACCGGCATGCTCCCATGCCTCGTCCGCCGTGAAGGCGAGGATCGGCGCGAGCAGGCGCGACAAACTACTAAATACCTCGTACATCGCGGCCTGTGAGGCGAGGCGACGCGGCGAATCCGGCGCGTCGCAATACATGCGGTCTTTCAGCGCATCGATGTAGATCGCGGAAAGGTCGGTGGTGCAGAATTGGTTGATCGCGTTGAAGACCTTGCGGAACTCGTAGGATTCGTAGGCGGCGAGGCACTCCTTGGTGACTTCGTGGAGACGCTCGAGGATCCACTGGTCGAGAAGAGGGATTGCTGATTGTTGATTGATGATTGTTGATTTTGGATCGAAGCCGTCGAGATTTCCTAACAGAATCCTTAGCGTGTTGCGGAGGCGGCGGTAGGGCTCGGCGACTTGTTTGAAGAGATCCTCGCCGAAGGGAACCTCGTTCTGCCAATCGACGCTGGAGACCCAGAGCCGGACGATATCGGCTCCGTATTGGTTGTAGAAATAGGCGGCGTCGGTGGGCTTGCCGCCTTTTCCGGCGTCGGATTTGGCGAGCTTTTTCTTGTCCTTATCCACGACGAAGCCGTGGGTCATCACGGTCTTGTAAGGCGCATGGCCGCGGAAGGCGGTGGAGAGCATGAGCGAGCTTTGGAACCAGCCGCGGTGCTGGTCGGTGGCCTCGAGGTAGAGATCGGCGGGGCAATGCAGCTGCGGATGCGTGTCGAGCACAGCGGCGTGCGAGCAGCCGGAATCGATCCAGACATCGAGCGTGTCTCTGCCCTTTTTCAGACCGGCGGGAAGGCCGAGCTTGGCGGCGAGTTCGTCATCGGAAGTTTCGAACCAGACGTTCGTGCCCTCTTTCTCAACGAGATCCGCGACCTTGTGGGCGAGCTCGGACGAGAGGATGGCTTTGTTGTTTTCGTCGAAGAAAACGGGAAGCGGAACGCCCCAAGTGCGCTGGCGGGAGATGCACCAATCGGGGCGCGACTCGACGGTTCCGTAGATCCGGTTACGCCCCCAGGCAGGCATCCATTTCACTTTGTCGATCTCCTCCAGTGCTTGTCCACGCAGGGTTTCCAGCGAGATGAAGAACTGCTCGACAGCACGGAAAATGATCGGCGTTTTCGAGCGCCAACAATGCGGATAGGAGTGTTTGTATTCCTCCTGACCGAGCAGGTGGCCGCTTTCCGCGAGGATCTCGATGATGCGTCCGTTCGATTTGAAAACATGCATGCCGACGAGTTCCGCAAGCCCGACCTCTGCCGTGAAAAGCCCTTCGTCATCGACGGGCGAGAGCACGCCCAAGCCGTTCTGCTGGCCGGCGAGATAGTCGTCCGCGCCGTGGCCCGGAGCGATGTGGACGGCGCCGGTTCCGGTTTCCGTGGTGACGAAATTCGCGAGGATGACCTTCGAGGTGCGGTCGAGGAAAGGGTGTTTCGCCTCCGCCCCTTCGAGTTCCTTGCCTTTGATTTCGGAGAGGGACTCAGTCAGAGCGAGGCCGGTTTTTTCCGTGAACGCCTCTATGAGTTCGCGGACGATCACGTAGGTTTCGCCGTTGGAAAACTTTCCGACGATGTAGGTGAATTCGGGATGCAGGGCGATGCCGAGGTTGGCGGGAAGAGTCCATGGCGTGGTGGTCCAGATGACCATGGAGGCCTTGTCGGTGAGTTCCCCGGTGACGATGGGAAATTTCACGAACACCGCCGGCGAAACCTTGTCGGCGTATTCCACCTCGGCCTCAGCGAGAGCGGTTTGCGCGCCGTATGACCACTGCACGGGCTTCTTGGATTGGTAGATCGAGCCGTTTTCCACGAGTTTCGCGAAGACGCGGAGGACGCTCGCCTCGTAGGCGGGATCCATGGTAAGGTAAGGTTTTTCCCAATCCCCGAAAACCCCGAGGCGGCGGAAAGAGTGGCGCTGGATGTCGATGAAACCCTTGGCGAACTCCTCGCAGCGGCGGCGGATCTCGGCGGGCTCCAGGCCGGCGGCTTGCTTAACGACCTTGAACTCGATGGGCAGCCCGTGGCAGTCCCAGCCCGGCACGAAGGGCGCGTGGAAACCGGCCATGGTCTTGGATTTCACCACCATATCCTTGAGCAGCTTGTTGAGGGCGGTGCCCATGTGGACATCGCCGTTGGCGAAAGGCGGGCCGTCGTGGAGGATGAAATCGGGTGCGCCTGCGGCCTTGCGGGCGGCGGTGATTTTCGCGTAAAGGCCGGATTTTTCCCAAATCGCGAGGCGCTGCGGCTCGTTTTGCACGAGATCCCCGCGCATCGGGAATCCCGTCTGGGGCAGGGTCAGCGTGTCTTTGTAATTCGGGGCATTGCTCATAGCGGGCGCGGAACTTAGCAACCGCCCCGCGCGGGGTCAACCCCGTGGGAGGATCGGGAAAATTCAAGTTTCAAAACTCAAATTTCAAGGAAGGGAGATCTTCACGTATCCGCCCGCTGAAATGGAACGAATGGCGAGGACGAGTTCATCACGAACTAGGAGAAGCACCCTAGGACGGGTTGACGGCACCTCGATGATTGCGACCCTACGATCGGCATTGTTCTGCTGGTAGCGGAGATTCTTGTCCCCTGTTATGAGGATGTCGAATTCGCCGTCGATCAGTTTGAGGAGATCTCCATTCAGTATGCCGCACCATCCTTGGTATTGGACGGTGACGACATCGAATTCCGCAAGCTGAGTTCGGAACCTGATAGGGATATTCTCGTCAAGAATGATCTTTTTCACGGGTTAATTTTAGGAATTCACACGCATCCTCCCGCTCCACCGACGGGAAATCTTTGAGAAAGCTCTCCAGTCCATCCCCGTCATTCATGTAATCCAGCAGCGTCTGCGCGAACACCCTGGTGCCCCTGAAAACGAGAGTACCTCCGCAGATTTCCGGGTCGGAGTGAACCGGGCTGTGGTTGAGTGTCAACATAGCGGCAAATTATGCCCGTAAGGATCCCGGTTCAAGGTTGGAAATCGGGATTGTCGGGGCGTTGATCCGACTTTAGGGTCGCTTCCTCCGCGCTGCGCGGGTCTCATACGAAAAAACGATTTCATGGGCATTTTCAAGAAACCACTCCTGCGCGGGCAACAGAAACGCGATGACATGCCGGAAGGCCTGTGGGTCAAGTGCCCGGAATGCGGCGCACTGATCCACATCCTCGAGTTGAAGCAGAACCTCCAAGTCTGCCCTCACTGCGGCCACCATTTCCTGCTGGATTCCACCGACCGCATCTTCCTCCTGGCCGATCCCGGAACCTTCGAGGAAACCGAGGCCGGGCTTTTCTCCGCAAACCCGCTCGGCTTCGCTGGATATGAGGACAAGATCGCCGCCCTGCGTGCCAAGACCGGGATGAACGACGCGGTTGTTACCGGACGGCTCACGATCCATGAAAAGCCGGCGATGATCGCGGTGATGGATTTCAAGTTTTTTGCGGGATCGATGGGATCAGTGGTAGGGGAAAAAATCACCCGCGCGATCGAGACGGCTATCGCGGAGAAGCGGGGCGTGATCATCGTTTCCGCGTCCTCCGGCGCACGGATGCAGGAGGGCATGCTTTCCCTCATGCAGATGGCGAAAACCTGCGGTGCGCTGGCAAGGCTCGCCGAGGCGGGGCTGCCGTTTATTTCCGTGCTTACCCACCCGACCACCGGCGGCGTCACCGCGTCCTTCGCAACCATCGGGGACATCAACATCGCGGAGCCGAAATGCATGATCGGCTTCGCTGGCCCGCGGGTGGTGAAGGAAACGACGCACCAGAATCTCCCGCCCGGCTTCCAGACCGCTGAGTTTATGCTCGAGCACGGCCTCATCGACGCCATCGTGCCCCGCCACCAGATGCGCGACCGCATCGGCAAACTGCTGAACTTCATGATGAAAAATCCTCTTTCTTGAAGAAATCTCTTTACAAATCCGCCCGGTTTCCTAGTTTCCCGCCCCCGCCGCCTAAATGGTGAGTCAAATTCCAACAATTTTTACGCCATGAGAGTTCTTTCTTCACTTGCCTCCGCCAAACGTCGCCACGCTGATTGCCAAGTTGTCAGCCGCAAGGGCACCAAGTATGTGATCTGCAAGACCAACCCTAAGTTCAAGGCCCGCCAAGGCGCGACGAAGGGCACCCGCCTCTCCAAAAAGGGCGTAAAATAATTTTCCTGCTTCGTTTTTCATAGTTCGCGTTTTGTTTTGAAAGGGTAATCCGAAAGGATTACCCTTTTTTTGTCTTTGCTGTGTATTCGGAATCGGAAAGTTCACCGCCACAGATACTCGTGTGGAGCGCAAAACATGCTTCGCGAGCGCGGAGCAAATCACCGCTACGGCGCATCGCCAGCGAGGAGAGCGTCCACTGTGAGCTCCGCGAATGATCCCGGCAGTCCGGTGTATTCGATTTTTCCCGCAGGGTCGATAATGAGCATGGCGGGGCGGAGGGCGACGCGATATTCCTTGGCGAGCTTGTCCTCAGGATCGACGATGTTGTTCCAACGTATCGAGCCATCTGCCTGGAGTTCGCGGATCCGGCCGATCGCTTCCGGCGTGACACCCACGATAGCGACCGGCTTACCAGCGTATTTCACAGTCATCTGGTTCGTAAGGCCGATCATTTTGTCGGTCTCTGGTGACTTCGCGTCCCAAAAAAGTAGAACCACGGTTTTTCCGCGTAATCCGGAAAGTTGCACCATGCGTCCGGCGACATCCATACCGCTCAAATCGGGTGCGACACGTCCTTTGGCGAGGTGGCGAATCAGATAAAGCTCGTCTGTGACGATGTCCGCCACACTCCTGCCAGCGATGTTCTGGTCGGAGGCCATGATGATGGCTTGGCGTAGGTAAGTGAGGCGTTTTTTCATCACTTCCGGTGCGTCGCCGAGGTTTTTCAATAGCATGGAAGCTCCCAGCGCGGCGATGCCCTTGGTGGCTTCGTCGGGGTTTTCTACAATGATTTTTTCCAAAAGCGGCAGGCTCTTCGGATCTCCGCTATCCGCCAAGGCGATGCTGAAGGGCGCGATGCCCGGTTTGGCAAGATGGTTTTTGGTAAAGGCGGCGAGAATGCGCTTCCGTTCTTCGGAAAAGGCGGTGCCAGTATTTCCGTCCGCGCCGACGACGGTGAGGTTGCGGGTCAGATCTAGGAAAAAGGCGGCGTAGGGAATCGACCAATCCTCCTTGAGCGACGGCGCGATCTGTTGCCAAAGCTCCGTGGCCGAGGCGGCGGGATCGGGTCGGTTTGGCATCAGCTTTTCCCGCTCTGCCGGATTGGCAGCGATTTTCCACTTCAGTCCCCAGGTTTCCGTGGCGAGTTCAAAGCCGCGCTTGATCCGCTCCGCCTCAGCGGGTGAGGCCTCGGTATGAAGTGTGAAAAGCAGAAAAAAAAGCGAAGCGATCTTGGGCATTTGCGTGGGGATCATTGTTGGAAGTGGTCGCCAGTATTACCGGCGCGGGGATTTCTTCAATGGCTGATGTGGGAACAATCCGGCCACCACGAATCAAATTGACCCTGCCGTGGAATACGTCTGGACTTGCGGCGATGTCAATCGCGCCTCCCCAAGCTAGTTTCGCAAGTCCCTTGTTGGGTTTGCGCCTCTCGGTGATGATGTTCCTCCAGTTCTTCGTGTGGGGCGCGTGGTATGTGGCGCTTTATGGGTTCCTTGTGGAAAAAGGCATGACCGCAGCGGGGGCAGGCGGGTCTTTCGATGCGGCGGCCTACACCGTGGCTCCAATTGCGGCGATCCTCGCGCCGCTTACCCTCGGTCTCATCGCGGATCGCTTTCTCAACACTGAGAAAGTCCTTTCCATCCTGTTCCTGCTTGGAGCTGGATTGCTTTATCTCGCTCCAAGCCTCGCGGAAGCTGGTGCGCCCGGCACGCTCGGCGAGCAATTCAGCCACCCGATGATTCTCTGCCTGCTGGCTTACATGCTTTGCTTCATGCCCACACTCGGCCTCACCGCCAGCCTATCTTTCCAGCATCTCGACAACGCGGAAAAGCAATTCCCCGTGATCCGCGTGATGGGCACGATCGGTTGGATCGCCGGAAACTGGGCGATGTGGGCCTGCCGCTCGGTGGGTCTCGATCCGGTGAAATATTCAGACAGCTCGCCGCACATATTTACCGCCGCCGCCATCGCATCCGCCCTCCTCGGTCTCTATTGCCTCACTTTGCCGAAAACCCAACCCGCCTCGAAAGGCCGGAAGATCTCGATCAAGGAAGTCCTTGGTCTCGATGCCTGGAGCATGCTGAAAAACCGCAACTTCCTCGTCTTCGCCCTCGCCAGTTTCCTGATCTGCATTCCCCTTGCAGGATATTATTCTAAGGGAGCGGGCTTCGTCGGGGAAATGGGTATTACCCTCTTCGGCTCCACCACCGGCGCGATGAGCACCGGCCAGATGTCGGAGATTTTCTTCATGATCATCATGCCGTTCTGCTTCGCCCGGCTCGGTGTGAAATGGATGCTCACCATCGGGATGGGCGCGTGGGTACTGCGCTACGGCCTGTGGGGTTTCGCGTTCGGCCAGGAAGGACCGCTCCTCACGCTGCCCATTTTCATCGGCATTCTGCTCCACGGTATCTGCTACGATTTCTTTTTCGTCACCGGTATGATCTACACGGAGAAAAAAGCGCCCGCCGCCATCCGCAACCAGGCGCAGTCGCTCATCGTCATGCTCACCCAAGGCCTCGGACTCGGAATTGGTGCCCAGCTTTTCGGTCGCTGGGCAACCGCCTGTTCGGTGGACGGGAAAGTGGATTTTGCGAAATTCTGGTATGCCCCCGCTGCTTTCGCTTTCGCTGTCCTCGTCCTGTTCGTCCTTCTTTTTTGGGAAAAATTGAAACCGATTCCCACTAAAGACGTGCCCTGATCCGCCCTACCGTTTTCATCAAATGTCTTCACCCATCCGCATTCTCTGCGTCGGAGCCGGCCACATGGGCCGCTCCCATGCTCTCGCCTATCACCAGCTCCCCGGCTTCGAGATCTGCGGCCTCGTCACTCGCTCGCCCGAAGGCCGTGAAAAACTGAACAAGGAGTTCGGCTCCGATTATCCCGACTTCTCGGATTTTTACGAAGCCCTCGCCGCCACGAAGCCCGATGCCGTCGCCATCTCCACCTACATCGAGACCCATGCGCCGTATGCCCTCGCGGCGATCGCGGCGGGTTGTCATGTGTTCATCGAGAAACCCCTCGCGGAAACCGTCGCGAAGGCCCAGGAGGTGGTGGATGCCGCGAAGGCCGCGGACCGCAAGCTCGTGATCGGCTACATCCTGCGCCATCACCCGAGCTGGAACCGCTTTACCGAGATCGCCCGCGGCCTCGGCAAGCCGCTGGTGATGCGCATGAACCTCAACCAGCAATCCTCCGGCTCCGAGTGGAAAACCCACCTCGCTCTGATGTCCTCGGTTTCCCCCGTGGTCGATTGCGGCGTGCATTACGTCGATGTAATGTGCCGCATGACCGGGTCAAAACCCATCCGCGTCTCCGGCATCGGCGCGCGGCTCAGCGACGAGCTTCCCGAGGGGAAAATCAACTACGCTCATCTTCAAGTCACCTTCGATGATGGCTCGGTCGGCTGGTATGAAGCCGGTTGGGGCCCGATGATGAGCGAGACCGCGTTTTTCATCAAAGATGTCGTCGGCCCGAAAGGCAGCGCGTCCATTGTCGCCGCGCAATCCGCCGCCCGCGGCCAGAGCGCGAATGTGGACGCCCACACCGGTGCCCAGAACATCCTCGTCCACCATTCCACTCTGGGCACGGACGGAAAATTCATCCACATGGATGAGGAGATCGCCCTAGTTGGGGAGCCGGATCACGACGGGCTCTGTCGCCTCGAACAGGAATTTTTCCTCGACGCCATCCTCCACGACAATGACCTCACCGCCCACATGGAGGACGCCATCACTTCCATGCGCATCGTCGAGGCGGCCGATGAAAGTTTCCGCACGGGGAAGACTGTCGAGCTTTGATTCACCATGAAAACAATCATCATCGTTTCTCTTCTCATCCACGCTGCTCTAGCGTCTGCCCAGGAAATTGAAAAATTCCGTCCACTCTTCAACGGCAAGGATCTCACCGGCTGGACGGGTGAAGGGTATGTCGTCGAGGATGGTTTTATCGTATGCACGCCGAATGGCAAAAACCTCATGACCGAGGCCACGTTTTCCTCCTACATTCTAGATTTCGATTTCAAACTGGAGCCCGGCACCAACAACGGCCTCGGCATCCATTATCCCGGCGACGGCGACGGCGCCTACACCGGCATGGAGCTCCAGATTCTGGACAACTACGCGGACAAGTGGAAAGACCTTAAGGACTACCAGTACCACGGCTCCATGTATACCTTGCTACCCGCGAAAAAGGAGGGGCTCAAGCCCGCTGGGGAGTGGAACAACCAACGCGTCGTAGTGGTGGACACCTCCATCAAGGTCGTCCTCAACGGCCATTCGATCCTCGATGCAAACCTCGCCGAGCTTTCTGAAAAACACCCGAAACACGAGGGCGTGAAGCGCCGCTCCGGCCGGATCGCTTTCCTTGGCCACGGTGACAAGATCTCCTTCCGCAACATCAACATCTTTGAGATCGCTGCCCCCGCGAACGAGGCGGACTTGAAAGCGACCGAC
>CAMCXJ010000014.1 GCA_945883455.1 Prosthecobacter debontii | reverse complement strand
GAAATCTGACATCGGCGGATACACGTTCGTGTCGGAACCCGTCACCGTGAAACCGCGCCGCCTCATCGCGGCCGCCACTGCGCCCATCGCCGTCCCGCAAACGCCCGTGAAGTGGAAATGAGTTTTCTCTAACATGCAAAGGCCGGAGGTTAGGGAAGCCGCACCCGCTTGCCAACTAGGAATCTTATGATTTCACGCGGACATTCGCGTCCATCCAGGCCATGAAAGTATCGGCGGCGGCCATTGAGTTCATCACCGGGACGCCGCCCGCTTGGCAGATTTTTTCCGCATCGGCTTCTTCAAAAACCCGTGCTATGACGGGCACGCCTTTCACATAACGCAGCACCGTGAGTGAGTCGCCCACCCTCCGCATAGAGGCGATCACGAGTTTCGCTTCGCGAGCGCCGGCCTTGGCAAGCACCTCCACCTCCGCGCCGTCGCCACGCAGGAAAGGGATATTCTTTTTCGCAAGCGATCCGCAAACCACGGCATCATCATCCACCACCAGCACCTTCTCGCCTTGGGACAAAAGGGGTTTGAGAATCCACATTCCCGCCGCACCGAAGCCGAGGATCAGCACATGACCCGACGGGGTCTCGCCCAAGTCTTTTCTTTTTCGAAGTGGATGGAAGCGCAGGAGGAAATTCGCCACTCCCTCGCGCCCGAGGAAAGGGGTCGCGGCCATGGTGATCACCGTCGTCAGGGCGAGGATCGAGAAATTGTCGGGACTCACATGGCCTAGGGTCACGCCGCCCAACCCGAGCAGCAGCGAATACTCGCTCGTCTGCGCGAGCAGCAGACCCGACTCGATCCCGGCCCGCGCGTTGAGCCCGCGCCACTCCGCCACGAGCGCCACCAGTGGAGGCGTCACCACGATCACCACCAGCGAATAGGCGGCCGCTTGGAGCCAAAGCCCCGATTCTGGCACGCCGAGCAAGGCACCGAGCGCGACAAAGAACATGGCCTGGAAAAAATCCACCAGCGAGGAGAGCTGCCCGCGCACGAGGCCGTTGAGGGGAAACGCGGAGAAAACGAATCCGCCCGCAAAAGCCCCCGCGATCAGCGGCAGTCCGAGCCAAGATGCGACGCCGACGAACCCGAGCAACACCGCCACCAGCCATAGCAGCAGGTTTTCCTCATCCGGCTTGAAGCGGAGCACCAGCTTCGGGATCACGAAACGCTGCGCCACCCACGCGATGCCTCCGATCACGCCCGCCTCCCACAGGCCTTTCGCCACATCCCACCCGCCGCCATTCACCCGCGACAAGACGATGATCAAAAGCACCAGCGCCACATCCTGCAGCAGCAGCACCCCGGTCACCACCCGGGCATAGGGCTCGAACATCGCCTTGCGCGCCTGCAGGTGCCGCAGCACCACCAGCGTCGAGCTCGCGGCCAGCCCGCCGCCCATGTAAACCGCCTCCAGCTTACCGACCCCCATCATCACGGCGCACAGGTAGCCGACACCCATCGCCAGCGAAAACTGCACCGCCGCCACCCACACCACCGCTTTCGTGTAGCGCTTAAACCGCCGCGGGTTCATCTCCACGCCGGAGGCGAAAACGAGGAATACGAGCCCCAACTCCAGCACATTGACCGCACCTTCGCCTACGGCGTTTCCAAGCCCGAATTCCTTCGGCACAAGCCCCGTCAGCCCGAGGCTCATCCCCGCGCCGATCAGCACCGGGACGGAAGGCAGCCGCAACAGCCGCGCCAGCCCGTAAGCGGCGGCCGCCACCGCCAGCAGCAACGCGAACGCCGTCATTTCAGTACCCCCATTTCCTTCAGCGTCCGCAGCTGCGCCTTCACCCCGTCCACCTTCGGAACCATCAGGTAATCCGTTTCCAGCTCCAGCAGGTTGTCCACCACGGAAAGATCCACCACATGAATCGCACAGGGCACGCCGACGCTTTTGGAACGGTAGGCGAGCAGGTCGTTCGTCTCCTCGATCTGCAGGGCGCTGACGATCAGCTTCGCCTTTTCATAACCCGCCTCCTCCAGCACCGAGAGGTAATCCGCGCTACCCAGCAACTTCCGTCCCGGCAGGCCTTCCAGCTTCACCGGATCAGTATCGACCGCCAGCGTGCGCTCGCCCTTCGCCACCAGTCTCCGCACGATCTCGCGGCCGAGCGCGTTCATGCCGACCACGATCACGTGCCGCTCCAAGCCATGGCCGGGTTGCACGATGCGGTCCGTGACCTCCGGCTTGCCATCGAGGAAACGGAACTGGAACGCGCCCAGTTTCAGCAGCCATGCGTAGAGCCCGTGGCTCTGGTTGATCATGTAGGAGGAAATCGCGATCGTCCCCACCCCGACGAGCGCGGTGACCAGCATCACCTCGCCGCCGATCAGGCCCTTGCCCATCGCCAGCCCCGCGAGGATGAACGAGAACTCGCTGGTCTGCGCCAAGGTCAAGCCTGTCAGGAAAGCCGTCTTCCGCCCGTATCCCATGCCGCCGATGATCCCGAGGAAAACGAGCGGCTTCCCGATCAGAACGAACGCCGCCAGCGCCGCCGTGGCTCCCATCTGGCCGAGCGCCCCGTCGAAATCGATCCTCACCCCGAGCGTTACGAAAAACACCGCGATGAAAAAGTTCATCAGCGGATGCACCCTCATCCGCAGGTTCTCGTTGTAGGGAAGCTGCGCCAAGCTCATCCCCGCGAGGAACGCGCCGACCTCATGCGAGAGCCCGAACGCATGCGCCCCGAGCACCATCAGGAAACACCAGGAAAGCGCCCAGATCAGCAGGATTTCAGGCGATCTCGCCGCCCAGCGGAAAGGCCGCGGCAGCAGGTATTTCGAAGCCACCAGCGCCACCGCGACCAGCGCCGCCATCCCGCCGAAGGCTTTGAGCAAACCGAACCCCACCGCCCCCGCATCCAGTCCCGCTTTTCCCCCGGACATCCCGGCGAGAAAGGTCAGCAACACGATCACAACAAGATCCTGCACCAGCAGCACGCCCACCGCGATCCGGCCGTAGAGGCTTTCGATCTCGCCCTTCTCGGTGAGCAGTTTCACCACCACCACCGTGCTGCTGAAGGTCAGCGCCATCGCGAGGAACATCGCCTCCATCAGGCCGAACCCGAGACCTAGGCTCAGCCCGAAACCCAGCGCCGCCGTCACCGCCACCTGCAGGAACCCGCCCAGCAGCGCCACCTTCCCCACATCCCGCACCTTGGAGACGCTCAGCTCCAGCCCGACGAGGAAAAGCAGCAGCGCGATGCCCGTTTCGGAAACCAGCCCCAGCCCCTCGCCGATCTCCACCCAACCAAGCACCGGCCCCAGCAGGATCCCGCACAGCAGACACACCACGATGGCCGGCATCCGCACCGCCCGCCCCACCGCCACGAGAATCGCCGCGCACACCGCGATGATCCCCATTTCCTGTAAAAAACCGACTCCGCTCATCCTCGCCCCATCCTCTAACCGCCCGCGCCACCCGCCTCAACCTCCAATCGCAAACTGGGGTCTTTCGCACCAAATGAGCAGGCGACTTCCCAATCAGGGACGACCACAGCGGGATCGTCCCTACCCTGTTAGGGCTGACCCGCTGCGGTCCGCCCACTTCACCTTCTTCCGCCGGAGGCTAAATCTTCCTCTTCGGTTCCGCTTCCCCACTCGCCGAAAATCAGGGACGACCGCGGCGGGATCGTCCCTACCCTGGTAGGACCCGCTGCGGTCTGCCCACTTCACCTTCTTCCGCGGGAGGCTAAATCTTCCTCTTCGGTTTCGCTTCCCCACTCGCTGAGAATCAGTGACGACCACGGCGGGATCGTCCCTACCGCCCCCATTTTGGCGTTGGATTTTACCCACCCAGCCCGCACCCTGCCGCGCATGACCCGCCCTGACAGCCGCACCAGCGCCCAACTCCGCCCGATTTCCTTTCATCCCAACGTCGCCCCGAACGCCACCGGCTCCGTCCTCGTCTGCTTCGGCGATACCCGCGTGATCTGCTCGGCGACGGTCGAGGAGGGCGTCCCCGGCTGGATGCGGGCGCAGAGAGTTTCCGGCGGCTGGCTTACGGCGGAGTATTCCATGCTCCCCTACTCCACTCACGACCGCAAACACCGCGATATCTCACGCGGCAAGCTCGACGGCCGCTCCTCCGAGATCCAGCGCCTCATCGGCCGCTCGCTGCGCGCCGTGGTCGATCTCCAGAAAATCGGCCAACGCACCCTGTGGATTGATTGCGACGTCTTGCAGGCCGACGGCGGCACGCGGACGGCCTCCGTCACCGGCGCTTGCGTGGCCACTGCCATCGCCTTCAACCGCATGTTGGCGGACGGCCGCCTGAAGGATTTTCCCCTGCGGAAACTCGTCGCTGCCGTCTCGGCCGGGGTCTATCAGGGGGTACCTGTCCTCGACCTCAATTACCCCGAGGACAAGGCTGCGACCGTCGATTTCAACATCGTGATGACCGAGGCGCTCGAGTTCGTAGAAGTGCAGGGCTCCGGCGAGGAGGCCGTGTTCACCACCGAGCAGATGACCGCCATGCTCGACCTCTCCCGGAACGGCATTGCGGAAATTTTTTCCCTCCAGAAAATCGCCATCCTCAACGCCGACAAGGCCGAGCCCGTCGATTTCGCCTCCCTGGTTTCCTCTTTCGGAAAAAAATCCCTCTGAAAATTGCCAACGAATCCACGCGTAGCCTCCACCTTAAGGTTTAAAGTTTAATATTTAAAGTTTCCATGAGATCCCTTCTCCTCACCGCCCTCATCGCCACCCCGTGCCTCGCGGAAGAACTGCCAAACCCGCAGCTCCTCCCCACCACCAAGGCCATCCACGAAAAGATCGCCGCCAAGGCCGATCCGAAAGCCCAGGAAATGAAAGGCTACACGGAGCCCGTCCCGCTGGCCGAAGGTGGCACCGTCGAGCTGTTGCCCATCCCGGCAGGAAAATTCAAGATCGGCTCCCCGGACGGCGAGGCGAAGCGCGGCGAGGACGAAAGCCCGCAGAAGGAAATAGCCATCGAGCCATTCTGGATGGCGAAGGTGGAAACGACGTGGGACGTTTACCGCCCGTTCATGGAAAACGGGAAATCCCGCAACAAGGACGGCACCCTGAACCGCGATTCCGATATGACCACCAGCGAGGCTCCCGAGGCGAAGGAAAGCGAGACGCTCATCGACACCATCACCCAGCCGACCCCGCCCTACATCCCGATGCATTTCTCGATGGGCGACGGCTATTCGAAAGACTACCCCGCCGTCGGCATCACCCACCACGCCGCGAACAAGTTCTGTGAATGGCTTTCCGCCCAGACCGGCCATTTCTACCGCCTGCCCACCGAAGCGGAGTGGGAATACGCCTGCCGCGCCGGAACCACCACCGCCTACTCCTTCGGGGACGACCCGGCGCAGCTCCCGGAATACGCGTGGTTCATGGAAAACTCCGAGTTCCAATACCAGAAGGTCGGCGTGAAAAAAGCCAACCCCTGGGGACTCCACGACATGCACGGCAACGCCGCCGAGCTCGTCCACGACCAATACCTCCCCGACGCCTACGCGAAGATCAAGGATGGCGCCGTGAACCCCTGGATCCCCGCCCCGAACCGCTACCCTACCGTTTTCCGTGGCGGCCATTGGGACGCCGCCCCGGAAACCCTGCGCTCCGCCGCCCGCAGCAAGACAGACCCCGCACTCAAGGTCGTCGATCCGCAGAACCCCAAGTCGATCTGGTATTTCACCAACGCCTCATGGCTAGGCTTCCGCATCGTCCGCCCGCTCAAGACCCCATCCATCGAGGAAATGCACAAGGCATGGAACATGGGCCCAGGGCCGACGGTCGAGTGAATTTGTGAAAATAAAAAAGCCCATCGACGAATCGATGAGCTTTTTACGATTACTATCTCCGAGCCATCAAACCGACTTCGTCTCACCCGGGATGGGGGCCGGGTAGAGGCCGTCTGGGCCGGCTTTCGGACCGGGAACGGCGTCCCATGCGAGAACTTTCGGCATGGTGTCGAGATCCGAGTTGAGCGCCTGTTCCCAAGTGATTTCTTGGCCGGAGTAGGTGGCCATGCGTCCCATGATCGCGGAGAGTGTGGCCTCGGCGGTGCGATGGGCGTCGTTGATCGGCTTGTCTTCCAAGATATGTTTCACGAGCACGTCATGCTCTGTCTGGTAAGGGTTGTTGTTCTCCCCGCGGAAACGCCAGATGATCTTGCCCGCGAGATCCTTGATCACGCCGGCCTCTGCCTTGCCCTTCGTACCGACGATGGTTTCGGAAACTTTCGACCAAGTGCCGTTCCAATGTTTGCACTGGCTGTTCATGACCGTGCCGTCCGCGTAGGTGTATTCGACATAGTGGTGATCGAAAATCTCGCCCCAATCCTTGCCGATGCGCTTGGTGCGCCCGCCGATGCCGTTCGCTTTCACCGGGTGAGCACCCTTGAACCAGTTGCCGACATCGATGTTATGGATGTGCTGCTCACAGATGTGGTCGCCGCACAGCCAGTTGAAATAGAACCAGTTGCGCATCTGGTATTCCATTTCGGTCATGCCCTCCTGCCTCGCTCGCGTCCACACGCCGCCGCCCGACCAATAAACTTGGCTGCTGGTGATGTCACCGATCATGCCCGCCTTAACTTGCGCAAGGGTTTCGATGTAGCTGTTCTGGTAGTGCCGCTGCAGGCCGCAGACGACCTTGAGTTTCTTCGCATCGGCAGCCTTGGCCGCCTCGATCACCTTGCGGATGCCCGGGCCGTCCACAGCTACGGGTTTCTCCATGAAAACGTGTTTTCCTTTTTCCACCGCATACTCGAAGTGCGCGGGGCGGAAACCGGGCGACGAGCAAAGCAACACCAGATCCGCAGCATCGATGGCTTGCTTGTATGCGTCGAAGCCATGGAAGCGCCGTTCCTTGGGCACGTCGCAGCGTGCTCCGAACTGCTTGCTGAGAGTAGCGTGGGCTTTCTCTAGGTTGTCCTCGAAAGCATCGGCCATCGCCACCAGCTTGGTGCCGGGCACGTTGAGCGATTGAGCAGCCGCACCTGATCCGCGGCCACCGCATCCGATAAGAGCGACCTTGATCTCGGCAGCACCTGCCTGCGCCCGCGCGAGTCCAGGCAAGAGGGAGGCGGCGGTGATCAGTGATCCGGTTTTTAGGAAACTGCGGCGGTCGGTCGATTCAGGTGTTAGATTCATACAAGGACTTTTTTACATGGGAAACATCGAATGTCTTTCCCTTTTTTCACAGGAAATCCGGAATCAATGCACAGGGGGATCAAGCTAGGGAGCAGGCTGTTGAATAATCCGTTAAGCTTGCAAATACAAAGCTGCCCGTGCGGGGGGCTTTTGAGTGCGTGAGATCATTCGCCGCTTTTGTTCACTAGCGGGCCGTTTTGACTTGGTGCGCCGAACTTTCCGAACCAGAGCTATATCTCGCCTAAGGATATAAAAGCGGTGATTCTCCCCGCACTCAAAAGGCTCTGCCTCCTCTAACCGAGCCGATCCCTAACTTGATCGCCCTAGGTCAATGCATTTGGAATGACGTTGATCGATTACCGATGATTCGGGAAAGGCAACTCACTCCGCCGCCTTGACCTCGATCCTCGGGAAAACGGGGAAAGGCTTTTCGATTTCGTGGCCGTCGGGCACGAGACCCCATTTCAGATCGTCGAGCTTGAGGTCGGTGAGTTTGGGAAGCTTGAGCTGAGCAGCGAGTTTCGCTGCAGCGGCCGGCAGGATGGGGGAAAGCAGCACGGCGCAGTGGGCGACGGATTCGGCGAGGTGGTGCAGGACGGTGGCGAGGCGATCCTTGTTCTCTAGGTTTTTATTGAGCTCCCAGGGCTTCATGCGCTCGGCGTATTGGTTGCAATGCACGACGTGGCGGTTCAGCGCCTCAAGGCCCATGGAAATCTCGTGGTTATCCATCGCCTTGCGGTAGGCGGCGGTGGAGTCGATGAGGGATTGCTGGAGCGCGGTATCGTCGTCCGTGAGCGGGCCGCCGGGGGAGATGATACCTTCGGTGAAACGGACGCTCATGTTCAGCGCGCGGTTGCAGAGGTTGCCGAGTTCGTTGGCCAGCTCGGTGTTGAAAAGCATGACGAGGCGCTCGACATCGAAGTTCGAGTCCTTGCCGGTGTGAATGTCGCGGACGAGGTAATAGCGCAGCGCGTCGCTGCCGAAGGTGTCGGCGAGCTCGAAGGGATCGACGATGTTGCCGAGGGATTTCGACATTTTCTCACCGGAGCGGTTCCACCAGCCGTGAACGAGGAGCTGCGGCATTTTCTCGTCGGAAAAACCGAGCGCGCGGAGCATCGCAAGCCAGTAAATGCCGTGGGCGGGCACCATGATGTCCTTGCCGATGATGTGCACCGGGCGACCGGTCCAGACCGATTCGAAATCGGGCAAAGTCGGATCGGGCGTGTAGCCGATGAAGGAGATGTAGTTGATGAGTGCGTCGAACCAGACGTAGGTAACGAAATCGGAATCGAAAGGCAGCTCGATGCCCCACGTGAGGCGCTCCTTGGGTCTGGAGATGCAGAGATCCGCGCCGAGGTTTTTCTCAAGCGCGTTGACGAGTTCCGATTTACGGAAAGCGGGGAGGATGGTGTCGTCGGATTTCTGTAGGAACTCACGCAGCCACGGGGTGTGATCGGAGAGCTTGAAATAATAGTTCTCCTCTTCGATCTCGGTAACCTCGCCCCATTCCGGACCGAAGTTTCCCGCCTCGTCGCGGTCACGGTCGGTGAGGAACTGCTCTTGGCGGACGGAGTAGAAACCCTTGTAAGTCTTCTTGTAAATTTGGTCGCGCGCGTGGAGATCGGAAAGGATGGATTGCACGCAGGTGATGTGGCGAGGGTCGGTGGTTTCCGCCCAACCGTCATATTTCACGCCGATTTTTTCCCAAAGCGCGGAGAAACGCGCGGTGACGGTTTTCACATACTCCGCTGGGGAAACGCCTTCCTTTTCCGCCGTCTGCTGGACTTTCTGGCCGTGCTGATCGACGCCGGTGAGGAAATAAACCTCCTCGCCCGCGAGGCGGCGGTAGCGGTCGATCACATCGGCGAGAACCTTCTCATAGGCATGGCCGATGTGTGGGGAGCCGTTGGTGTAGTCGATGGCGGTGGTGAGGAAGAACATGGGTGTTAGAAGTTAAAAGTTATTGGTTAGAAGTTATTGGGAATGCTCGTGGCGGTCGGTATTGTCACTTTTAACAAATAACCACTAACGAATAACTTTTCCCCCGAGCGAAAGGATGCGGGAGTTTGCCTTTGCGGCTTCGGCGTTGGGGATGTCGCCGAGGCGGACGTAGATTTGGGAGAGGGCGGTCCAGGCGAGGAGGTCGTTGGGCTGGAGGGAGGTGGCCTGGAGGGAGGCACCGAGGGCTTCCTTGAGGTGGCCTGTTTTCAGGAGAGACATGGAGAGGGCGTGCCAGGAATCGAAGTGCGCGGGATCCAGCGCGACGCACTTGCGGTAAAGAGCGGCGGCCTCGTCGAGCTCGCCAAGGGCGAGGTGGCCGCTGGCTTCGTCGTAGATTTCCTGGATTGCTTCGCTCAAAATTCGGAACCCCGCATGAAGGAGACGGGTCGGAACCCGCGCTCTTTATTTGTTGTAAAGCGTCTCGATACCGGCGGCTTCTGTCTTCGCGGCCAGCCATGAGTTGAATGCCGCGATTCGGGTCGTTTCCTCCGCGCGTTTAAAATCGGCTTCGAGGGCTGTTTCCGCGTTCTCCTGCTTAACGATCTCGCGTTTCCCTACATGGATGACGAACGCACGGTCAGCCTCGATGACAGGCACCGTGAGGGTGCCGGGGTCGGTGTATTTCGCGGCGTTGAAAAGGCCGGAGGGTATTTTTGTGGTGTCGCCCTGATAACCGGCGGTGACTTCGGGGAGGCTTACCGTTTCGTTGGTGATCCCGGCTTCCTTGGCGGCATCGGCGAAGCTCTTGCCACCTGCGAGGGCTACCTTAATTTTCTCGGATGCCTCCTCGGCGGATTTTTTAAGGGCTGCAGCGGCCTGCTCCCCGATCAAGCGGGCGCGGGCTTCGGCGCGGGCCTCGGCGTAGGTCTGCACGCGGACTTTCTCCGTCTCGTCGAGGCGGGCGATCAGCCACTCGTCCTCCCCGATCGCGATGGCGGGCGAGATTTTCGAAAGGGGATCAGAGGTGACCACCATGCGGAAAAGCTCGTCCGCCGCGGTGCCCGGGGTGCTGGAGGCGCGGAGGGCGGCCTTGAGTTCAGCGGGCGCATCGGCTAGCGCGAAAAGCTCCGTGGTTTTCAGTTCCCAGCCCTCTCTCTCGGCGAGCTTGTCGAAGCTGAGATCCTTCTGGCTCTCTAGCTGGTAGAGAAAATCATCCGCTTTACCACCGGTTTCGAGCTGGGCTTTGCGGCGTTTCTCCGCGATCTCCGCCGCGCGGGCCGCCTTAGCTTTTTCGTGCTCCGCCTTGGCCTCTTCGGTGGCATCGGCGGCGAGGGCAGCGATCTCGGCGGGCTCAGCAGGGAAGGTCGGCTTCGCGATCAAGTAGGTGAATTTGCGTTTCTCGGGAGTCTTAAACGCGTCTTGGACGGTTTCCCAGTAGGTCTTGATCTCCTCTTCTGTAGGGTCGATTTTTTCCTCGATGGGATCAATATCGAGGCGCGCGATGTCAACGCCGATGCGTTGCCCGGCGAGGGCGGAGTTTTTGGTGACCGCATCACGGTTTGCGGTGAGGCCGGCGCCGAGGATCTCGGCGAGTTTGGCCTGTGCGATCACATCGGAGGCGAGCGCACGGATGTCGCCTTCCATAAGACCGAGGCGTCCAATGCCCTTTTCGATAAAATTCCGGTATGCTTCTTGGGAAAACTCGCCGTTCGGACCGGTGAAAGCGCGGAGCTTGCGGATGAAGGAATCGATCTCCTCCTCGCCCGGATAGATGCCGAATTGCTCTTTTGCGGAACGCAGTAGCATGCGCCCGGCAAAGAAGTTCTCCATGGCTTTCTGGCTACCGAAATCGGCTTCCCCCGACATGCCGAAGAGGAAAGAATATAGCGGGAAATCACCGGACTGCGCGAGCGATTGCGTGAGCTGGTAGGCAGATGCACCAAGGTTGGAGAACTCCTTGTCGGTGTAGGTGCGCCCCTCGACCTTCATGTAAGGTCTCCCGCCGCCTCCGCTGCGCATGGTGCTGGTGTCCATAAAAAGGAATCCAATGAGGACGAGGACGAAGAGGATAATGATGAGTCCGGTGTATTTGCGAAGGTTTTCAATCATGGCAGATGGCTGGGGGCGGGATTAAAGGGGGTGAAGCGGGGATTTCAAACCCTAAACTTTGGGGAAAGACACAAGACTTGGAGACACAAGACACAAGACGCAAGACTTGGAGACGCAAGACGCAAGAAAAGAGGCCGAAAGGGCGTGTCTGCCCTTTTGTGTCTCTAGGTCTTGTGTCTCCCGTCCACGTGGAGCTTGCGGAAGTTAGGAAAAGCGGGGAGGGTCTGCGCATGAATTTGCGCTGGCTGAACGCTTTGTTGTGGGGAAATTCCATCGCCTTGGCGTGGATGTGGGGTTTGGGGCTTTTTTTCAGCGTCCAGATCTCCTTTATGTTCGGGATGAAAGGGCTGCTGATGTTCGCGATTCCGAACGCGATCGGACTGATGCTTTTCGGTTACCTCACGCAGATCGTCGCGAAACGCCACCCAGGCGGTCATGAGTCGCTGGCACTGTTTTTCGACAAATTCTCCAAGCCCTTCCGGCTCATCTTCTACATCTACCAGGTCGTCGCGCTCTCGCTGACCGTTTTCGCGCTGGTGAAATACCTGTTCATGCCCCTTTTCCTGCCGACGCAGATGGGCACGCCCGTCCTGCTCGGGCTCTCGATGACCATGGTCGTTTTCGTCCTACTGGCGATGGGCTGCCTGTTTGGCGAGGAGTTCGGGATTGGGAAAATCAAGGCCGGCCATGCTTTGCTGGGGACTTTGCTTCTTGTCTGCGTGATCACCATCCTTTCTCACCACAATCTTTTCGATCTCGGGAAAGGCATCAACGGCACAGCTGACAATCTCACCTACGACCACTCGCCGAACCGTTTCTGGGGCTACGCGATTCCTCTCGTCGTGGGGCTGCTCGTCGGGCCATGGCTGGATCTCCAGCACTGGCAGCGCGCGATCCAGATCCACCGTGAG
Source organism: Prosthecobacter debontii (assembly GCA_945883455.1). GTDB lineage: Bacteria > Verrucomicrobiota > Verrucomicrobiia > Verrucomicrobiales > Akkermansiaceae > Luteolibacter. The sequence goes on along the minus strand of CAMCXJ010000014.1, from coordinate 8,569 downwards.
GAAAGCTCGATCCGCCTCAGCTACATCTTCGGCGGCGTGATCTTTTTCCTCCTGCTTCTCTTCCACGGCTCGCTCGCGATGTGGGTGATAGGGCACGCGGACGATTTCTCGGTGAGGAAAAGCGGCCTCGACGGTCTCCACTACGCGCACGATCTTGTCACTCGCCATTTCGGCGGAGCTTTCGACGGGAACTCGCTCGTCCCCATCGCCTACTTCGGTTTCCTCTGCATCTGCGTGCTGACCACCCTCGACAGCGGATACTTCGCGTTGAAATGGTTCCTCGGTCGGAACGTAGAGCGCAGCGAGAACATGCTGATCTCCCTCATTCCGAAGCCGCTCATCGCCTCACCGATCCCGACTTTTCTCATCATCGGAGTGATCGCGCTTGGCGGTTATTTCGGGAAATTCGAGGTGGAGTATTTCATGGTGTTCTTCGCCTCGTTTTTCGTCGGATACGCGGCACTGGCGGTCGCCCGCTGTTTTGTGCCAAACAGCCAGCAACCCCTGCCGCAGATCCGCATGTTCTCCATGGCGTGCCTTTGCTTGGTGGTCTTCGCGTTCGGCTACATGGTAAAACTCAACGTGCTGATGTATCTGGGTTCCCTGCTGCCGTTGGTCTATGTGGTCTGGCTCGTCACCACCACGGATCTGCTGCGACTTGTCACGGAAAAGGCGGGCGAGGTCACACGCGCCGCCGCCGAAATCCCCGCCATCAAAGCGATTTCAAAAACCGAATCACCTGCGCCCCGCTCCGAGGTCGCGGCGCCCGTTTCGGCAGGCACCCACGATCTGAAGGGCCATTTCGAGGGGAAATGGTTCGTCTATTCGATGGTCGCGACCTATCAGGACACGAACTCGGTGGGCAATGTCTACTTCGGCATGTATCCGCTTTACGTCGGGAAAACCCGCGAGCTGTTTTTCAACGCCGCCATGCCGGACTTCGACCTAAAGACCACGAAGTTCTACATCCTCACCCGCTCCTTCGAGCACAAGTTCGTCCGTGAGACGCGCGAATTCGATACGATCACGGTCAAGATCTGCGTCAGCGATTTCAATCGTAAGTTCTGCACCCTTGAGCACCAGATTTTCGGCTCCGAAGGCCAGCTCCTCGGCAAGGGCAAGCAGAGCCTGCTCTTCGTCTCTTCCAAGGACTACGGCCTCTTAGACATTCCGCCGGAAGTGTATTCCGCGTTCATAAAATATCTTTGAGGAAAGCACGAAACCCAAAGCCCGAAGCCTTAAATGATATCTTCATTTCGGTTTTCGTGCTTCGTGCTTGGAATTTCCATCCGGCCGCAGGCAGGATGGGCGCATGGAACACCATGTCTATTTCTGGTTAAAAGATGAGTTTAAGAATGAGGTCGGCGGTGCCCGTATGGAGGCCGCGCTTGCTGAGCTGGTGAAATCCCCGAACATCTCGAAAGCCCGTTGGGGCAAACCCGCTGCCACCGAGGTGCGCCCCGTGACCGACCACTCATGGGATTACGGCATCTCATTCCATTTCGACACCATGGAGGCCCATGAGAGATACCAGAAAGCCGATCCTATCCACGACGCCTTCTCCGGCGGTCACCGCGAGATGTGGGCCAAGGTGCTGGTGATGGATCTGGCGTGAGGGATCACCTTCAATCTAACGGACTCCCGCGCAGCTCGAACACTTTCCGCACCGTGGCCTCGATGAGGTTGTTCGGGCAGGACGCACCCGCCGTGAGGCCGATGGTGACGTGCTCCTTTCCGGAAAACACATCCGCGTAGTTCGCGGTGCGCTCCTCGTGGTGATGGAGGTCGTAGTGGACAATCTCCTCCAACGAGCGGATCTGCCCTGCATCTCGGATGAAAAAAGTGGGAAGCTCCTTCTCGCCAATCTCGACGAGGTGGGCGGTGTTGGAGGAATTGTATCCGCCCACGACGAGCAGCAGATCCATTTTCGTTTTCAGCATCTCGAACAGCGCGTCCTGCCGCTCCTGCGTCGCGCCGCAGATCGTGTCGAAAACATGGAAATTCTCCTCCGAGCCATCGCGGTCTTTCATGGCGGCGGCGAGGCGCTTTTGGATTTCAAGAGTCTCGCCCTTCAGCATGGTCGTTTGGTTCGCCAGGCCGATTTTTCGCAGGTGGACATCAGGGTCAAAGCCCTGCTCGCAGCCACCTTTAAAACGCTCCAGAAAAGCGGCCTTGTCACCGCCATGGCGTATGAAATCCGCGATGTAGTCGGCATCCGCGATGGTGAGTATGACGAGGTAATGGCCCTGCCCATCCTCGCCGGCAGCGCGGGAAGCGGTGGCGCGCGTCTCCTCATGACCGGCCTTGCCGTGGATGATTGAGGTCACGCCCTCCTTTGCGTAACCGCGCACACGCCGCCAGACTTTCATCACGTCGCCACAGGTCGTATCCACCGTGTAGCAGCCGCGCTCATCGAGCTTCGCCATGAAATGGGTCGGAGCCCCGAAGGCGGGGACGATCACCACATCCTCGGGACCGAGTTCGTCATAGGTCGCGTCGATTTCCTTCCAAGGCAGCGAAACGATGTCCATTTCGCGGAGCTGACGGTTCACCTCCTGGTTGTGGATAATCTCGCCGATGAGGAAAATCCGGTTTTCGGGAAACACTTTCCGCGAGGCATACGCGAGGTCGATCGCCCGCTCGACGCCGTAGCAGAATCCGAAATCCTTCGCAAGCAGCAGCGTGGTGTCGCCACTGGTGATCTTCCCGCCCATATCCTTGATTTTCTCGACGAGCGATGAGCGGTAATGGACAGCGACCTGCGCGGAGACGAGCTCCATCACATCCGGACGGCGGACATTGACGCGGGGGCGACTGGGGGCGGGTGCGGACATGGGGGAAAGAGACACCAGAATCCTGAAGCCAGAAACCCCAAAGTGCTTAACTACGAGATTCCCATGTCTTAAAGAGGTCCTCGGATGTCAGCTTCGGGTTGCCTCCGCCGTCCAGCCGACTCTTCCCTGGTGGCTGCGGAATGACGCTTCATGCGGAGCGTTTCGCCCCGGCCGGGATCTTTTCTTTGGATCGCTACATGGCGGCGATCACCTTGAATCCTCCTGTTTCCGCAAGGAGGCGGGGGCGGAGGCCCAGCGATTCCAAGTGCGCCTCATAGGGTAGCTGACGGTTGGCGACGATGTAGAGGCTGCCGCCTCGTTTCAGGGCACGGGCGGCGGTGGTGAGAAAGGCATGGCCTAGGCCGATGTCGCGCGCCTGACCGGTGTGGAAGGGCGGATTTGTAAGGATATGGTCGTATTTCCCCGGCAAGCCGGAGGTAACATCGTGCCAGTAAAACTCCACCGGGCCGGTGACATTTTTCCGCGCGCAGGCGAGGGAGCGGGCATCCGCCTCGAAGAGATCGATGCGGGAAATGTTCGGGCATTTTCCCAAGGCGGCATGGCTGAGGAAACCCCAACCGGCGCCGAGATCCGCCACCTCGCCGCGCAGGGAAGGCGGCAGGTGTTGCGCGAGGAGGGCGGAGCCGGGATCGATGTGATCCACACTGAACACGCCGGGAACTACGGTGAATGTAGTATCCGGGATGAGGCGGGGTTCGGAAAGACTGCGCCACGCGGCAAGGACAGAGGTGTCCCATGGTTCCGCGTTCCCGACGGCGAAGGCGCGACACTTGTTTTTTGAAACGGAGAAGAGCAGCGGCGTAGCTTTGGAGAGTTCTTTCTCGAAACGGGCGGCACCCGATGTGTTCGCGAGGGCGACGATCAGCATGCCGCCGGGCGCGAGGAGATCATGGGCGCGGGCGAAACCGGCGAGCGTCTCTTCCTTGGATTTTCCGGGCAGGAAAAACACGGTGGGGAATTTCCCTTGCGGATCATCGGCCATCGTCATCCCGGCGGCCACGCATTGATCGGCCAGCGGCTTGATCGGCTGCCATGCGCTGGCGCTGATGAGATCCAGATGCGGCTCCGCGCCGAGGAACAGCGCGGGCCAAACAATGGGATGCTCACGCGAGGCAAGAGCGAGGGTTTCGAGGGCGGGATTCATGGCTTTTGACTGCGGCGATCTCTTCGCCGCTTTTGTATTCTTAGGCGCGATACAGGGTGAGGTTGGAAAGTTCCGCGCGCCCACGATCATCGGAATCCCCCGTGAACAAAAGCGGCGAATCATCGCCGCACTCAAAAAGGCTGCGCCTCAATAATCATCGAAAACGTTGAGATCGTCGGTTTTGAAGAATTCGATGGTTTTCCGGAAAGCGGGCGTGCTGTTTTTCTCGAACCACGCAGCCGAGCACCAAGGATAATCGACAGCCCTCAGCACTAGCCCATGTTTCACCGCGTTGTTGTTTACGTAATTCAATCGGGCGAAGTAGGACTTCTGAAAGGTAAGCGGCGTGTCGAAATAGTTATGCCAAACCTTTCTCCCCGGCGTCTCATCCAAACCGTTGAGGTGGATCGCCGTTTTCCGATGAAGCGAGCCGATCCATTTCGCGAGCGACACCTTTCCCTCCTGCGGCGATTTCGCGATCAAATGGTAGTGATTGCTCAGAACCGCCCAAGCTTGGAGTTCCCACCCATGGGTCGCTGCCCCATCAACCAAGGTTTCGCAGAAATGACGAAGACGGGCGCGGGATTTGAGATGATGCTGCTTCAGATAGGTGCCAGCGGTGACCATATACAATCCGGGCGCGAAACAGTTGTGCGGCGGGGCATGCGGCCAGGAGATGTCCATGTCGCAAGAGATGGCATAAGCAAATGCCAGGGGAAAGCGGCTTTTGACTGCGGCGATCTCTTCGCCGCTTTTGTATTCTTAGGCGCGATACAGGGTGAGGTTGGAAAGTGCCGCGCGCCCACGATCACCGGAATCCCCCGTGAACAAAAGCGGCGAATCATCGCCGCACTCAAAACAACTTCACCAGCTCCGCCTCGATGATTTTTTCACACTCGGCGATCTGCTGCGAGCGGCGGGCACGGGCTTCGTCGGCGAGCTGCTCAAGAGCATCGATATCGTAGAGATAGACCTCCTCGATCTCGCCGACGGCGTGCTCGATATCGCGCGGGACGGCGATATCGATGAGAAACAGCGGGCGGTATTTGCGCGCGCGGCGGACGGACTCGATGTCCTTCGCGTGGATTACGGTATGGGGTGCGCCGGTGGAGGAAATGACGACGTCCACATCCTTGAGCACGGGCAGCCAATCATCGAAACGCACCGCCCGCCCGTTCATTTCGGCGGCGAGTTCCAGCGCACGCTCGTGGGTGCGGTTCGCGACGATCACGGATTTTGCGCCGCGGGAAACGAGGGCTTTCGCCGTCAGGCGGCTCATCTCGCCCGCGCCGAGCACCATCACCTCGCTATCCTTCAGGTGGCCGAAAATTTTCTCCGCCAGCTCCACCGCCACGTTGCCGATCGAGGTAGAGCCTTCCTGGATCGATGTCTGCGTGCGGACTTTTTTTCCGATGCCGAAGACTTTCTGGAAAAGTTTGTTCAGGATAGGACCGGTGGCTCCGGCTTCGTGCGCGGCCTGGTAGGCCTGCTTCACCTGGCCGAAGATTTCCGTCTCGCCGAGCAACATGGAGTCCAGCCCGCTGACGACCTTGCAGAGATGCCGCACGGCATCGGCCTTGCGGTGGAGGTAGAAGGGCTCCATGTGGCCATGGACTTTTTCCGCGAGGCCATCCTCCAGCCGTCGCAAAGCCTCCCCCGCATCCTCGGCGGCGAGGTAGAACTCGGTGCGGTTGCAGGTGGAAACGACCACGCCTTCCGCCGCGCCCGCCGTTTCTAACAGACTCCGAGCGGCCTCACCGAGCTTGGTGTTGCCCACGGCAAAGCGCTCGCGCACCTCGACGGGCGCCGTTTTGTGATTCAGTCCCAGGCAGACGAGTTCCATCAGACGAAAGCGAAAACCCCCAGTGAAAGAATAAACAGCGCAACCGCCCCCAACGCGAACCGCCGCCCGGTGATGCCACGGATCCGTTTCACCGCCATCAACGCGAGGTATCCCGCCCACACCGACACCGCCGCGATTAGGTGCGCCCACGCGCCATCCCCGTGCGGCATCAGCAAGCCCGCCACGAGGCCGATGGTCAGCAGGATCATCCCTATCCAGAGTAGCCGCTCCAGTGAAACGAGCAACTCGCGCACCGGCGGGAGGTTCCGGAATAAGCCGCTTTTCAAATGGTGCTCCTTGAGCTGGCGATCGAGCACAAGGAACATCACTCCTGCCACCGCCGCCAGCGCCAGCGCGCCGTAAGCCAGAACGGACATCGCGGAATGCGTCTCACCCCACGGGCTGGTGTTCAGGATTTTTTCCGGATTTGCGGCCAGCCGACCCGGCAGCAGCGCGAAGCCTTGGAAAAGGACAACCACCGGCGCGGTGAACACACCGAGCAGGGAAATCCGGTACATCGGCCCGACGAGCAGGTAGAAAAGCGTCAGCGCCCACGCGAGATACACGGAAATTTCACCGATGCTCCGCAATGGGCACGCCCCGCGCATTTCCCCCCGGATCACGAGGTAGCCCATCTGGCAGAGCAGCGCGGCGATCATCCACCACACGGTCCATAGACTCTTGTTCCCGTGCCTTAGAATCAGCAAGCCGCGCACCCCCGCCACAGCGGCGAGGGTGGTTGCAGCGATCAAAAACCAGCGATCCATACCCCTTCCATCGCCGCAAAGTGCCGGTCATGCAAGCGCGGAGCGTGGCGGCGGATTGCATCCGCCATGCCTAAACATTACCTGAGTAAAGCTGGGCGGATGCAATCCGCCACCACGCTCACAACTCCACGCGCCGCAGCCATTTTTCCCTGCGGAACCATGTCTCCTGCCGTTTCGCGTATTGGCGGGTGGCGGCGGTGATGAGTTCGGCGCATTCGGCGCGGTTGATCTCGCCGGAAAGCAGGCGGCGGATTTCCTTCACGCCGATCGCTTTTCCCCAATTTCCCGGCACGCCATCCAGCACGGCGACCTCCTCGACAGCCCCTTCGGCCAGCATCTTTTCCGTCCTCAGAGCGATGCGTCGGTGTAGATCTTCGCGGCCTCGGATCAGCCAGATACCTCGGAGAGTCGCCTCGACGGCACGGGTTTTTTCCTCCCAGGAGTCGCGCATTTCGGAAACTTTTTTTCCGCTCAGCAAGCAGATCTCCAGCGCCCGGGAAACGTAACGAGGGTTGTGTCGATCCACCCTCGCGGCCTCGGCGGGGTCGAGTTTCTCCAGCTCTGCGAAAAGTTCCTCCAGCGGGCGGGCGTCCATCTCCGCGCGCAGTTTCCCATCCCCCTGCGGCAACAGCGAGGGACCGTGGGTGAGAAACTTGAGGTAAAGCCCCGATCCACCGACCACGATGGGCGTTTTCCCGCGCGAACGTATCTCAGCAATCACTTCGCTTGCCATTTTCACATAGCGTCCAGCATCGCAACGATCGCCGGGCGCGAGCACACCGAAAAGATGATGCGCCGCGACCGCCAATTCCTCGGGCGTGGGCGCGGCGCTGAGAGTTTCGATACCGCGAAAAAGTTGAAAGGCATCGCCGTTGACGATCTCACCGCCGGTCTCTTGTGCGTGCTCGAGAGCATACGCAGTCTTTCCCGACGCCGTCGCACCGCACACGTAAATCGTCTCCAGCTCGTTCATAACACGCTGCCCTTCGCACGGCACGTGAAGGCGGCCGCGAAAAAATACAGGAAAGTTACGATGAGAAACTTAGATTTCACCACGTTCGTCTTTTTCGAGTTGGATGCGGTCGTCGAGGTTGCGCGCCTTCACGCGGTGGTTGCGCTTGTGCCAGCGCTCCGTAGCCATCTGGCGTTTCTTGGCGCGCTTGCGCAAGGCTTCGATCTCAGTTTCGAGGTTTAGGAAAGAGCCGTAACGCGCGGGGTCAAGGGTTCCTTTCTCCACGGCCTCGCGTATCGCGCAACCCGCGTCCTTTTCATGGCTGCAATCGGAGTATTTGCAGGCGGCGGTGAGTGCTGCAACGTCCTCAAAGCTGCCGCGCAGCGTGAACTCGTCCGTCCACATCTGGATCTCGCGCATCCCGGGGTTGTCGATGAGCATCCCGCCGCCATCCAGCGGGACGAGCTCGCGCGTGGTGGTGGTGTGGCGGCCTTTTCCCGTGGCCTCGTTGACCTCGCTCGTCCACTGCCATTCCTCGCCGTAGAGCTGGTTCACGAGGGTGGATTTCCCGACACCGCTGGAGCCTACGATACACATCGTAATTCCCGGCGCGAGATGGCTGCGTATTGCTTTGAGCCCCTCGCCCTTGAGCGCGGAGGTGATGTGCACGGAGGCCTCAGGGCAGAGAGCGGAGATCTCCGCGGCGGCCTGTTTCAGCTCCGGTTTGGTGAAAAGGTCGGACTTATTGAGCAGCACGACGGCCTTCGCGCCGCTGAGGCGGATCAGCGCGAAATAGCGCTCCATGCGGCGGAGATTGTAGTCCGACCCTGCGTCGGTGACCACGGTGACGACATCGATGTTCGCGCCGATTACCTGCGCCTGGCTGCTGTTACCGGGCATTTTCCGGGAAAACACCGTCCGGCGCGGGAGTTGGGCGCGGATCACGTGCGGCCGGTCTTCGTCGCCAAGCTCCACCGCTACCCAATCCCCCACGGCAGGCAGGTCGGA
>CAMCXJ010000013.1 GCA_945883455.1 Prosthecobacter debontii | reverse complement strand
ATCCCCGCCACAACCAAAGACGGTGATGAGGCGGCGTGGATCGAGTTCTTTCATGGTGCGGCAGGCATTCTCGATCGCATCCGGCGTGTGGGCGTAATCCACGAAGACCGTGGCACCACCCGCGCTGCCCACATTTTCCATACGACCCGGTACCTGCGGTGAATCGGCGAGCGCGGCGATGGCTTCGCGGGGCTTGATGCCGCAAGCAGAGGCAGACGCGATGGCGGCGAGGAGATTGTAGGCGTTAAAACGACCGATGAGCGGTGCGCGGACGAGGAAGGTTTTTCCTTTTGCCGCGAGTTCGAAGGTCATGCCGTCGGGCTTTTGGCGGAATCCATTTGCGCGGAAATCGCAATTCACTCCGAAGCCGTATCTCAGCACCGACAGCTTACCTTGGAGCGCCGCGGCGAGATCGTTGCCGCACGCGTCGTCGGTGTTAATCACGGCTACAGGCTTTTTCCCCATCGGATTCGCTGCGAGGTCGTGGAACCACGAAGCTTTCGCCTCCATGTAGTTCGCGAGCGTGCCGTGGTAATCGAGGTGATCCTGGGTGAGGTTGGTGAAAACGGCGGCGTCAAAGGCGATGTGATGGACGCGTTTTTGGTGGATGCCATGCGAGGAAACCTCCATCGCCGCGCCGCGGCAGGCGTTATCGCGGAAGGTAGCGAGGATGGCGTTGAGCTCGATGGAGCCGGGCGTCGTGTGTTTTGCGGGCGTGCGGGTCTCTCCGTCATCGACAAGGATGGTGCCGAGCAGTCCGGCGCGGTGCCATGCCGTGCGCATGATGTGATGTACGAGAAATGCCGTAGTTGTTTTGCCGTTCGTGCCGGTGATACCCGCCATCTTCAGCTCTCCCGCAGGCTCGCCGTAAAATGTGGCCGAAAGCACGGCCAGCGCGGCGCGGCTGTCGGGAACGTGGAGCCATGCCGCCGTTTGCGGGAAATCGGAAGGCGGCGCGGTCTCGGCGAGGATCGCGGTGGCGCCTTTCGCGATGACCTCCGCGATGAACTTGTGCCCGTCCATACTCGTGCCACGGATCGCGGCGAACAGCTTGCCCGGCTCCGCGGCGCGGGAATCCGCCGTGAGGGCATCAATTTCAAGATCAAGCGCACCTGAAGTGGTGACCTTTTCTAGCTGGGAAATAAGCGTACGGAGAAGCATGTAGGTTATTGGGTCCTGGCGATCGGCTCCTCGGAGTGCTTGATCGGTTCGGTGGGCGTGAGGTTCATGTGCGCGGCGAGGCGGGTCGCGATTTTTGAAAAGATAGGGGCTGCGATCGTTCCGCCGTAGTGCTTCACCTCGGTTGTTTTCGGCTCGTCGATGACGACGTAACAAACGAATGCCGGATCATCGGCGGGCATGAAACCGGCGAAGGAAACGACATACGCGCCATTTATGTAACCGCCGCGTTTAGGATCGTGCTTGATGGCGGTTCCGGTTTTCCCGCAGACCTTGTAGCCGGCCACGCAAGCCTGTTGGGCGGTGCCTCCGAGCTGGGTCACCTTGTGCAACGCAGCGCGCATTTTCTTCGCCGTTTCGGGGGAAATCACCTTCCTGCGCGAGACCGTGGGGAAATCATCGACCACCGTGCCGTCATTGGCGACAAGAGCCTTGATGATGTTCGGCTTGAGAAGATGCCCGTCGCCGGCGATTACACAATAGGCGGCGGCCATCTGAATCGGCGTGACGCCTATGTAATATCCGTAGGAGGCTCGTGAGAAATCGACAGGTAGCTTCGCGACTGGAGCCATGCCGGGATTCTCGCCGCTGAGCTGGACCCCACTGCGCTCGCCGAAACCGAAGCCGTGCACGTAGCTGTAGTAGCGTTTCACGCCCAGCTGTTTGGCGAGCTTCCAGCATCCGATGTTATTCGATTTCTGGATGATTTGGTTGAAGGTGAGCATGCCGCCGGAGTGTCCGTCGCGCACGCTGAACTTTTGTTCCTGCAGAAATCGCGGGCAGTTCAGGACGGTGGTGGGCGTGACGAGTTTCTCCTCCAACGCCGCGGCGGTGGGAATGATCTTGATGGTGGATCCAGGCTCGTATTTCGCTTGGATCGCGTAGTTGAAGGAGTTGTTCTCCAAATCCTGCTTGTGGTTGAGATCGAAGTGCGGGCGCGAGGCCATGGCGAGGACTTCACCGGTCTTCGGATCCATGACGATCACCGCGCCGCGCTGCGATTTAAATTGGGCGAGTCCCGCATCCAGCTCCTCCTCGACAATCGCCTGCGTAGTAAGATCGATGGTGAGTTTCACGTTGAGCCCAGCACGGGGTGGCAGCAGGCTGCTGGCCTTGCCGGGAACAATCATGCCGCGCAAATCCCTGCGGTGCTCGCGGCGTCCATCCCGCCCAGCGAGGAACTCTTCCTGCGAGGACTCGACACCGAATCGCCCCGCCATCCGGTAAGCCGTTTTCCCATCCTCCGTTTTCTCCTCCACCTCGCCGGTAAAGCCGCTGAGGTGGGTGGCGAGTTTGGGGTTCGCATACCAGCGCTTGATCGAGTTCTCAAAGGCGATGCCTTGCAGGTAATTCTCATCGACGATTTCACGGAGGCGTTCCGCGGTATCGTCCGGGATGTCCTTGGCGATCGGGAACCACTTCGCTTTGTTTGTCTCTATCGCCGCGCGTATCTGGTTTCGATCCATTTCGAGAAGCGGGTCGAGCAGGGAAATTACACGAGCGAGGTGCTTCTGCACAATCACGTCCGCGGATTCCCGGGCGAGAATCTCACCACGTAGCGAATAGATGCGGCGGACTCGCTCCTCGGTGGAAAGTTTTTCCCAAGAACTATCCACCGAAGCTTCCATGTAGGCGAGGCCGAAGGAAGCGAGCTTGGGATCGAGGAGGTGATTTTTATCAACAAAGACCGAGGCTACCGGGATACTTTTCGCGATGGGCTCGCCGTTGCGGTCAACGGTCATGCCGCGGATCGCGGGGAGTCGCTCGATACGGTGGAAAGCCTTGGACGACGAGGCGGCGTAGCGTTGCCTGTCAACGAGCTGGATTTGTACGAGGCGCGCGGACAAGGCGCTAAGCAAGGTCACAAGGACAAGGCAGAGGAAGATGCAGCGGTTTTGGAAAGCGCGGTTCACAGGCTGGCAGAGGTGGCTTCTGGCGCGTCATCCGGCATGGTGACATCTTCGGAGACGCCGATGGGAATGGGTATGAGCTCGGTTCCCGTTTCCTCGAGGTATTTCCGTATGGCAAATAAGTTAAGGATCTGGTCGGCGCGCATTTGAACGGTGCGTATGTCAAGCTGGTGCTGCTCGATGCGGCGCTCCACGACATCGATCTCGCGCGCGGTCTTGATCTGACAATTACGATAAACCACGTAGGTCACACCACCGACGGCACCGAAGGCACCTGCGAGGATGACGGAGAGAATCATAGCGAGCGTGATTCTCTGTTGGGGTTCTTGGCGGCGGCGGTTCATAGCGATGGCTGGGTGGTGTGCGGGCGAAGTTTTTCAGGCGGTAAAAGGTTCATCCCCCAAAAGCTGAGCTACCCGCAGTTTCGCACTGCGGGCGCGTGGGTTCGTGGATGTTTCCTGGGCGCTGGGCGCGATGGCTTTTTTCGAAAGCAACCGAAAAATGCGGTCGGGGTTGGGCCGCGCTTGGGGCCATGTGGGATCGTCGATGAAAGGTTGCGAGTGCTGGCGGAGATATCTCTTCACCTCGCGGTCTTCGAGGCTATGGAAAGTGATGATTAGCAGGCGTCCTCCGGGTTTCAGGATTTTGGTAGCAGAGGATAAGATGGCGGCGAGCGATTCAAGTTCCTCGTTGATCGCCATGCGGATTGCTTGGAAACTGCGGGTAGCGGGATGTGTTTTTCCACTGCGCCCGACGGCTTTCTCGATGCAGGCGGCGAGTTCTGTGGTGGTGGTGAAAGGTTTCACGGCGCGCTTTTCGACAATGGCGGCGGCAATCCGGCGGGCGCGGGGTTCCTCGCCATATTCGCGGAGGATGCGGAGGATCTCGGCTTCGGGCGAGTGGTTGACTAGATCGGCGGCGGTCATTTTCGCGTTCGGCCCCATACGCATGTCGAGCGGACCCTCACGCATGAAGGAGAAGCCGCGCGGCGCGGAATCGAGCTGGCGCGAGGAAACCCCGAGATCAAGTAGTAACCCGTCGGCGAGTTCACCGGCGGCGATACGAGGATGACCTAGGATCTCCGAAAAATTCGCCTGATAGGTGGAGAAATTCGGCGCGAACCCGGCCAGCCGAGAACCGGCATGGGCAAGCGCCTCAGGGTCACGATCCACGCCAAGGACTTGCGCCCCTGCTTTCAGAAAAAGCTCGGAATGACCGCCGCCACCCAAGGTGCCATCGATGATGTATCTGCCGGCGCAGGCATCCATCATTTCGAGCACCTCAGCGGCCAAGACGGGAAGGTGGTAGACATCCGGGGAAGGAGATTCGGACTCCGCAACCGACAACCAGCCAGGAGCGATTGCGGAGTCCGATATGCCAAAACCGCGTGCTGTCCCGAGCTCGCTGTTCTGTGATCCTTTGGGAAATTTTACCGGTGGTCGCGCTGACAACCAGCCAGGAGCAGCACGACGCACCGGATTAAAAAGCGAATGAAGCTCTGTCCCGAGAGACTTCATCCGCCCAGCCAGAGAGCTTGGTGAAAAGGTATCCAGCCCCAGCGTGCGCAGGAACCGACCGGAAACCGCCGCTGGGCAGGCCGTCTCGTTCGCTAGGGCTAGTGAGTTGGATAACATAGAAAAGTGGGTGAGGGATCGGCGGGTTGAGTGGTGAAACTTTTCAATAAATGCCAAGCTTGTTGCGCGAGGGCGCGACTCCGAGTCCTCCGAAGGCCGCGCAATAGTTTTTCTTGCTCCAGACCTCGAAATGAGAGTCGCCCGCCAGGAGATAAACTTCCGCGTCGGGTTCGATTCCGGCATGCTGCGCAAAATCCTTCGGTATCAACAACCTGCCTTGGTCGTTTAGGTTCGCGTCACGGAGATTTCTCTTAAGTTCGCTCTTTGCCTCTGCCTTCTCCCCGGGATCCACCACGTGGTCATCTACGGTTTTCAGGCGGCTTGCGATGCCTTCGTCCGTCAGCACCTTGATGATGGGCAGTTCGCTCCTCCGGTCGAACGAGGCCATCATGTAAAGGCTTTCGCCTGGCTGCGGCCTCCAAGCGGACACGACATTGACCCGACTTTTCGAATCCGTCTTGTAAAGGTAGGTTCCTTTGTATTGCTGGAATTGACCGCTCATTTTGGGGCTGACATTCACGTCAACCCAAGCAATCTACACTTTTGTACACTTTATCTACAAGCAGAAAGTAGAAAATTCCTTGGTATTTCAAAACACACTGACATTCAATCAGTTACAAGTTATTCGGACTGCGAATTTAGCTACTTGAAATCGTGATTATCATCTTTTTTGAAGAAATAACCCCAATTTTACGTGGTTTTTGAGGGTTGGTGTACATTTACCTCATAAAACTGCTCTTTGCACGGATACGAAATACGTGAAATTCAGAAACTGAAAAACTGGTACACGAGGACGGGATCGAACCGCCGACCGACCCGGTGTAAACGGGTTGCTCTACCGCTGAGCTACTCGTGCATGTCGAGGGAGAAAATCTCTTCTAGGTGCTTTCCGCATGCAAGCCCATATTCGCCCCAATCGAAACCATCATGATTGCCAGATCCAAGCGGACACCCTTCGCCATGTTTCTCCTGTGTCCCTGTGGTTGCTTTCGCCACTTCATTTCGTCGGGAATTCGGGAATAAGTCCTTGTTTCCCCGCAGGGGATTTCAGACTCTATCCCTGCACTATGTCAGATATCCCCAACGAGCCAGAACAGGCCCAAACCAAGGTCGGAGCCGAGCAGGAATACAACGCCGGACAGATCGACAAACTCGAAGGCCTTGAGGCCGTCCGCAAGCGCCCAGGGATGTATATCGGAGATCCCGATGAGCGCGGCCTCCACCATTGCGTGTTCGAGGTTCTCGACAACTCCATCGACGAGCACCTCGCCGGCTACTGCTCGAAGATCAAGGTCGCCATCCACGTGGACGGCTCGATCACCGTTTCCGACAACGGCCGCGGCATCCCTGTGGACATGCACCCGAAATTCGGTATCCCTGCCGTTGAACTCGTGCTCACGAATCTTCACGCTGGCGGAAAATTCGGCCAAGGCGCCTACAAATACTCCGGCGGCCTCCACGGCGTCGGCGCGAAATGTGTGAACGCCCTTTCCGATTGGTTCCGCGCGGACATCACCCGTGGCGGGAAAGTACACCGCATCGCCTTCGAGCGCGGCAAAACCACCGAGCCACTTCACATCGTCGGTGACGCCGATTCCAAGAAAGCTGGTACTTCGATCACCTTTTTCCCTGACGCCACGATCTTCGTCGATACCATCGTCTTCCAGTTCGACCGCCTCGCCACCCGTCTTCGCGAGCTCGCCTTCCTCAACCCAGGTCTCACCATCGAGCTCGACGACGAGCGCCCCGAGTCCGCGAAAAAAGCCTCATTTTTTTACAAGGATGGCATCGTCGAATTCGTCGCGCAGCTTTGCGAAAACAAGAACGTCGTCCACGAAAATCCGGTCATCATCAACGGTAAGCGCGAGATCGATTACGACTACGATGGCAAGCAAACGAAAGAGGATGTCTTCGCGGATGTCGTTTTCCAATACAACGATTCTTACAACGACCAGATCCTCTGCTTTGCGAACTCGATTCCCAACGCCGACGGCGGCACTCACCTCACCGGCTTTCGCACCGCGCTAACCCGTGCGATCAACGCCTACGCCAAGGCCAACAAGATCCTGAAAGACAAAGATCCCGCCCTCTCCGGCGATGACGTCCGCGAAGGTCTGGTCTGCGTCATTTCCGTGAAAATGCCCAGCCCGCGCTTCTCCTCGCAGACGAAAGGCAAGCTTGTGAACTCCGAGATCGAGGGAGTCGTATCCTCCATCGTTTACGAAGGACTCAACACCTACTTTGAGGAAAATCCCGCCCTCGCCCGCAAGATCATCGAGAAATCCGTCAACGCCGCCCGCGCCCGCGAGGCCGCACGCAAGGCCCGCGAGACCGTCCGCAAATCCGCCCTGTCCGGCGGCGGACTGCCCGGCAAGCTCGCCGATTGCTCGGAGCGCGATCCCGCGAAATCCGAACTCTACATTGTCGAAGGTGACTCCGCCGGCGGCTCGGCCAAACAAGGCCGCGACCGCCGTACCCAGGCCATCCTGCCGCTGCGTGGAAAGCTGATCAACGTCGAGAAAGCCCGCCTCCACCGCGCCCTCCAGAACAAGGAAATCCAATCCATGATCACCGCCATCGGCGCGGGCATCGGCGATGGCGAGCAGGACGGCTCCTTTAACATTAGCAAAGTCCGCTACCACAAGATCGTCATCATGACCGATGCCGACGTGGACGGCTCCCACATCCGCACCTTGCTGCTAACGTTTTTCTGCCGCCACATGCCGGCCCTCGTGAAAAGCGGCTACCTTTACATCGCCCAGCCTCCCCTTTACCTCGTCACCCGCAAAAAACGCTCCGAATACGTCCAGGACAACGACGAACTCAACAAGATCCTCATCGACCTCGGTGCCGGCGAAGTCATTCTCCGCAACTTCGATCACTCGCGTGAGTTCACCGCCGAGGAACTGAAGGGCATTTTGGAAAACCTCTCCTCCCTTGCCCGTTTCCAGAAATCCATCGCGGGCAACGGCGGCAATTTCCAGCATTACCTAGATGCCCGCCGCGCCGACGGCCATCTCCCACAATACATGGTTCGCATCCGCGAGGGCAACGTCGAGGCCGTCCTCTATTTTACCGACGAGGCCGCCCTGTCCGTCTTCGCCACCGAAAACCGCGACCTAGGCCTCTTCGACGAGCAGCTCAGCGACGAGGAACTCGCCCAGATCACCGGCCCCTCCCGCCGCGCTGTGCTCCATGAGCTCCACGAATCCAATGCCATTGCAAAACTTTTCGCGCGACTGCGTGAACTCGGCATCGATACCAAGGTCTTCCACTCCATGGATACTCCCATCTTCGAACTCTCCGAAGGCGACGGCGAAAAGAAGACCAAAACCCCCATCTTCGTCGTTTCCGATATCCTCTCCAAGGTGCTGGAAATCTCCGCCAAGGGCGTGCAGATCAAACGCTTCAAGGGTCTCGGCGAAATGAACGCCAAGCAGCTTTTCGAAACCACCATGGATCCGGAAACCCGCCAGTTCCTCCGCGTCCGCCTCGACGAGGACAACGCCGTCGAAGCCGACAAAATGTTCGACGTCCTCATGGGCGACATCGTCGAACCCCGCAAACGCTTCATCGAGGACAACGCACTCAACGTCCGCAACCTCGATGTATAACCGTGGCGGCGGATTGCATCCGCCATGTCTAATTTTATCCCATGCCTCCGAAAGACAAACTCACCAAAGAACAGATTCTGGCCGCGCTAGCGCGCCTGAACGAGTTGCTGCGCGATAAAGGAGTCATGGGAGAAATCTGCATTTTCGGCGGAGCCGCAATGGTTTTGGCTTTCGACGCAAGGGAATCAACCCGCGACGTGGACGGTATTTTTGTTCCGAAACGTGAAGTCACCTCCTCTGCAATCCAAGTCGCGGAGGAATTCGGATTCGAGCCGGACTGGTTGAATGACGGGGTCAAAGGCTTCATTTCCGACGACGCCGAATTCACGTCCGACGGCATGCCCGTATTCAGTAACCTGCGCATCATGCGTCCAACCTCCGAATACCTGCTAGCTATGAAATGCCTTGCCAGCCGAGTCGCCGAGGCAACGGGCGATGGTGACCGTGCGGACATCATCACGCTGCTGAAAATCAATCGCATCAGCGATGCCACGACGGCTTGCGACATTGTAGTACGCTACTACAAGGAAAGCCCTTTGCACCCTCGTGTCCGTTTCTACATTGAGGAACTAATATCAGAACTCAACTCCTCTCCCAAACCATGAGCCGCAGTAACGAAACTCTTCGCAACAGCCTCTCAATGGTTGTAAATTCAACGGATTTCAGCTACGCGATCCGCAATTTCCTAGATCGCTTTAAATCAAATCCCGATTCCGCCCTCCTCGTGGATGAACCGATTCTTATCTCGCAAATTTTAGGAGACCACGGCTATGCGGATGCTTTCGTTGCTTCCACCGCCGCTTACCTCAGCCAAGTGCATAACCTCCCGGCGCCTTCTTGGGTGAACCTCAGTTGCCGCAAAATGCATGTGCCCTACTTCGCGGCCAAATCCCCCAATATGAAAGCCATCCTCCTTCAAGAATCCCCCGCCGCTTTCCGCGTCCGTAACCTTTTCGTCTCCGCCAACGCGCTCCACCGCGCCTAATAAATTTTCCCTATGTCCAACGATTCCATCAAGCCTATCAACGTCGCCGACGAACTCTCGCAGTCGTTCCTCGAGTATTCGATGTCCGTCATCATTTCCCGGGCGCTACCCGATGTCCGCGACGGCCTCAAGCCCTCCCAGCGACGCGTGCTTTTCGCCATGCGCCAGCTCGGCGTGACTCCTTCCAAGTCACACGTGAAGTGTGCGAAGATCGTAGGTGAAACGATGGGTAACTATCACCCGCACGGCGATTCCTCGATCTACTCCACCCTCGTGAACATGGGCCAGCCGTGGTCGATGCGCGAGCTGATCGTCGACGGTCAGGGAAACTTCGGATCGGTTGAAGGCGATGCGGCGGCCTCCATGCGTTACACCGAGGCGCGCCTCCATCCGCTCGGCATGGCGATGATGGAAGACCTCGACAAGGACACGGTCGATTTCGTCCCGAACTATGACGGCACCCTCCAGGAGCCTTCCGTGCTGCCTTCCGCGTTTCCGAATTTCCTCGTCAACGGCGGCACCGGCATCGCCGTCGGCATGGCCACCAATCTCGCCCCACACAACCTCGGCGAGGTGATCGACGGCATCTGCGCGATGATCAACGATCCGAAAATCGATCTCCCCGGCCTGATGCAATACATCAAGGGGCCGGATTTCCCCGTCGCCTGCGAGATTCGCGGCATCCGCGGCATTGAGGATTATTTCCGCACCGGCCGCGGCTCCATGCGCCTGCGTGGTAAAGTCGAGATCGAGGAAAACGAGAACGGCAAGTCGATGATCATCATCCGCGAGGTGCCCTACGGCGTGAACCGCGCCGTGCTCCAGACCCGCATCGCGGAGCTGGTGAACGAGAAAACCCTTACCGGCATCTCCGGCATGCGCGACCTTTCCGATGAGGAAACCCGTATCGAGATCGAGCTGAAACGCGATGCCCGCCCGCAGGTCGTCGTCGCACAGCTCTTCAAGCTCACCGCGCTGGAGACCTCGTTCAGCGTGAACATGCTGGCGATCCACCAGCAACGCCCGAAACAGCTTTCCCTCAAGGAGGCGATTGACTGCTACATCGAGCACCGCCGCGAGGTCGTCATCCGCCGCACCCGCTACCTGTTAGGGAAAGCGGAGGAACGCGCCGAGCTGTTAGAAGCGTATCTACTCGCGCTAGGTCATCTCGACGATTTCATAAAGATCATCCGCGATTCAAAAAACCGCGACGAAGCCCGCGAGCGCCTCGCCGCCTACCCTTTCAGCGCCGCCACCGCCGAAGGTCTCGGCATCCTGCTCCGCTCCCAGGCCGCCATTCAGGGCGATAGATATGTTTTCTCCGAGCGCCAGGTGAATGCGATCCTCGAGCTCCGCCTCTATCAGCTCACCGGCCTCGAGCGCGACAAGATCAAGGGCGAATACGACGGAATCCTCGTCGATATCACCGATCTCATGGACATCCTCGCCCGCGAGGAGCGTGTGCTCACCATCATCAAGGACGAGCTGCAGGCGATCAAAGCCAAGTACGCCACTCCCCGTAAATGCCCCATCGTCGCGGAAGTCGGCGAGGTCGCGATGGAAGACCTCATCGCCAACGACGCGATGATCGTCACCCTCTCGCACCGCGGTTACATCAAGCGCACGCCCTCCACCGAATACCGCCTCCAGGGCCGCGGCGGGAAAGGCCTCAAGGGCATGGAAACCAAGGCCACCGCGAAAGACGTCGAGGACGATTTCGTCGAGCACCTTTTCTCCGTGCAGGCTCACGATTACCTGCTGTTCTTCACCAACACCGGCCGCCTCTACGTCGAGCGAGTTTACGAACTCCCCGAAGGCTCCCGCACTTCCGTCGGGCGCAGCATCCGCAACGTTCTCGATCTCCAGCCAGACGAGAAGATCGCCGCCATGCTCCGTCTTGAGCGCACGGTCGATGAAAACGGAAACGACATCACGTTCCGCGAGGAAGCGGGCTTCGTGTTCTTCGCCACCCGCACCGGGAAAGTGAAGAAGACCGCGCTCAACGAATTCCGCAATTACCGCAAGGCCGGCACGATCGCGATCATCCTCGAGGAGCAAAACGAACTGATCGGCTGCACGCTTACCTCCGGCGACAACGAGGTGATCCTCGTCACGCACGAGGGCATCAGCCTCCGTTTTTCCGAGCAGGACACCCGCCCGCTCGGCCGCTCCTCGCAGGGCGTCATGGGCATCCGTCCGGTCGAGGGGGATTACGTCGTCGGCCTCGCGCTCGTCGAGCAGAACCACACCCTCCTCGTCGCCTCGGAAAACGGGCTCGGCAAGCGCACCGCCTTCGAGGAATACCGCCAGCAATCGCGCGGCGGCAAGGGCATCATCACGATGAAGGTCACGGAAAAGACCGGCCCGCTCGTCGGCGCACTTTCCGTCGAGGACACGCACGAACTCATGCTCATGACCTCGACCGGCCAGTCGATCCGCATCCGTGTCAACGAGATCCGCGAAACCGGCCGCAACGCCCAGGGCGTGAAACTCCTCACCCTCAAGCCCGGCGAGAAACTCCAGGACATCTCCCTCGTCATCCCCGACGGCGAGGATTCACCCGGCGAGCCATCCGACGAACCCGCCGCCGCGCCCGAAACGGAGGAATGATCCGCCCCACGCCGGTAGTTGCCGGGTGTGGATCGGGTAGGGACGATCCCGCCGTGGTCGTCCCTGATTTTCAGCGTGTGGCGGGGCGAAAACGAAGAGGAAGATTTAGCCTCCCGCGGAAGAAGGTGAAGTGGGCGCGGCGCGGCGGTCCAGCCCTACCCGGTAAAAAAATCACACCCGAAACTAACGGGTTCCGAAAACCGTGACTTTCTCCCATTCGAACTCGTAACCGCCGATGCGGCCCTGGATTTCATTCCGCTCCGCATCCGTGAACGGATGGGTGGTGAAAAGGGGCAGGATTTTCCTGCCGTCCGGGGCGGTGCGGTAGGTTTCGCCCTCTTTCTCGACCTCAAGAAGGAAGCCGACCATGCCGCCGGGGCGCTCGCCGATGGCCAGGGAAATTTCAATCTGCTGCCCGGCCCTCAGGCTGATCCATTCCCCGGCGTGGAGCTTCGCGTCGCCAAGGGGGCTTTGTGTGCTGCCTTGCTGCGCACCGGTTTTTCTTTTTTCACTCCACGCGCTGGGTGATGCCGTGGAAGGCCATGTGATGATCACGCGAGGATGTGTATAGGAAGAGGAAGTTACGGAAGCGTGTGTCGTGCGCCTCGATGACCCAGAGCCCGCTGTAGCGGAAATCCGTGATATGGAGATCCTCGAAGACCACGTTCCGCGCCATAGGCGCGAAGATCCCGCCGTGGCAGCGCTTTTCCTGGCCGTCCAGCGCGAAGCCTTTGACCACCTGATTGCCGCCATTCATCTGGAGGACGAAATGTTCCGGGAAAGTGTGCACATGCGGGTTAGCGCCGGGCACCGCGTCGGTGAGGCTGAAGGGGTGGTTCACGAGGATTTTCGTTTTCCCGGAACCCGCGCCGATCAGGTTGACTCCGCTTTTGAGCTTCAGGATTTTTGTTTCCGTAAAAATCCCCTCGCCGATGTGGATGGTGTGCCCCTGATCCGCCTCAACTGAGTTGCAGGCCATGGCAAGTGTGCGCCACGGGCTGCCTTCGAGGCCGGAGTTCGCGTCGTCGCCGCCCAAGTCCACGTAATGGGATGCGGCGCAGGCGCTGCCGAAAGCGATGGCCGCGCAAATGGCAATGGTGATGGATGTGGGGATTCTCATGGCTCTCTGAGGAAGTCGCCGAATACCGCATCTTTCGCTTCCAGCACCTGTAAAGTTGAAACCGACGGAAGTTCTAGTCTATGACTCCAAAGTGTCATTTAAGAGCAGCGCCCCTGGCGGCCTCATCTCTCACAGAGGCATCTGAAACGACCCCGCGAACACCGAAGATCAGCGCCAAAAAATAATTCTTGCACAGTAAGCCCGATAAGTGTTCATTTGAACTCACTATGAACGACACACTGAATCCCGAAACCACCAAGACGTATTCCAACGGTTATGCGATCTACAAACCCAACCAGCGCGGCACCGGCGGTGTCGTCCGCTTCAACCTCAATGCGGAGAAAGGCGCCATCTTCATCGAGGCTGCGGCGCAGAGCGGCGAGAAGCAGTTCGATTGGGACAGTAAGATCATCATGAAATGGGGGCTCTCCGATATCGGCGCCGCTCTCGCCACTCTGCAAGGCCGCACTCCGCAGGCGAAGCTGTTCCACAAAACCGACAAGGCCAGCAGCGCCTTCGAGCTCAACTTCCGCGACGACCCTGAACGAGCACCCTACTCACTCATGATTTCCCGCCAGGAAGAGGCGGATAAATCACTGCGCAAGGTCGCCATCCCGATCACCCATGCCGAAGCGGCCGTTCTCGAAACTGCCCTCCGCACGGCCACCGATCGCATCCTAGGCTGGTAATTGTGTCGGCGGTTTACACGTGCGCTATGCCAAACATTCACAAGGCATGACGGATGCAATCCGCCGCCACGATCTGTCACTCCTTCGTCCTTTGGTTGAATCGCTGGATGTAATCCTGCCCGTCCGCTTTCATGTTTTTTCCTTTCGCCCAGTTTTTCGGAAGCCTATCTAACAGATCGAGGCGGCGGAGGGTGTTGAGGAGGTTGAGAAGGGAAGAGGTGTCCATTTCCGAAGTTACATCCGCGATGAGGGCTTTGGCGGCGATGTCCTTTTTTCCCATCGCGAAAAGTGCCTGTGCGGCGGCGGTGCGGATGCCGGGGTGTTTGTCCTTGAGGAGAGGGAGGAGGGAGACGGCTTCGGCGGCGGCTTTTTCGCCGAGCAGGCGGAAGCCGACTGCGCCCCAATAACGTTCTGTGGAATCGGAGGAGGCGATGGCTGCCTTTAAAAGAGGTAGGTTTTTCAAATCGATCTCGGTGGCGGTGAAGGCGAGGTCGGCGATCTTGCTGTAATTAAAATCATTACCTTGGACATACGTGGCGATGGTTGGTTTCCCGAGCGCGGCGAACAGCGGCTCGGGCACCAGGCCGGTGTCTTTTGCCTCCTTCATCGTCGCCTTGAGTTGATCGCGGAGGGCGGCGAGCTTTTCCGCATGTGCGGGATCGCCGGCGAGGTTGTTGATTTCCCATGGATCTGCGGAAAGGTCGTAGAGCTGTTCCGAGCTGCCGGGCGCTTCCCAGAGAGCCTTGTGGATGCCGGTCAGCTTGCCATCTAGCCATGCTTTTTCGAAAGCACGCCAACCGGGTTGTCCGAATTGGTAGAAGGAGTAGGGGGCGGTGGGGAAGTCGGGGTTGAAATTGCGGATGTATTTCCATTTCCCGTCGGTGAGGCCGCGGCGCAGGCCGTAGAGTTCGTCGAAGCGGTCGGCGTAGAGAAATTCCATCTCATCGGCGGCGGGCTCCACTCGTTTCGGTCCGAGGAAAGGGCGTCCCTGCATCTGCGCGGGCTTCTCGATTCCGGCGAGCGATAACAAGGTGGCGGAGATATCGACGAAAGAGATCGGCTCCGCGACGCGCCCGCCCGCATTGAAAGGCGAGAGGTTTTTGAATTTTTTGGGAACGCGGACGATGAAAGGCACCTTCACCCCCGTATTCTCCAGGTAGCGTTTGCCGCGCGGGAGGATGCCGCCGTGATCAGAGCAGTAGATGACAATGGTGCTGTCCGCGAGGCCGGCTTTTTGGAGTTCATCGAGGACTTTGCCGACCTGCGCGTCCATATCGGTGATGCGGTCGTGGTAACGAGCCATCTCCTTGCGGATTTCAGGTAGATCGGGGAGGTAAGGCGGGAGGTCGATCTCCTCCGGTTTCAGTCGCTTCGGCTCGGCGGGCTTGTCGTCGAAGAGCGAGCTTTCGTGGGAGGAAGTGATGTTGAACACGGCATAGAACGGCTTATCATCCGGGCGGTTCTTGTAATGGGCTTTGCCGGAGGATTCGTCCCAATAGGAGTTGTCGTTGCCCTTGAAGTTGTAGTCGGTCTTGTTGTTGTTCGTGCAATGGTAGCCCGCCGCGCGGAGGTATTCCACGTTGGGAAGGTAGGTTTGCGGGATGGCGTGGCGGCTGCGCATATGCTGGGTGCCCATCGTCGGCGAGTAGGCGCCCATCAGGATCGTGGCGCGGGCTACGGCGCATACGGGAGCGTTCGAAAATGCGTTTTCGAAAAGGGAGCCCTCTTTCGCCAGCGCATCGATGTTCGGGGTCTGTGATTGCTTGTTGCCGTAGCAGCCGATCCAGTGAGCGGAGTTATCCTCGCTGGTGATCCAAATAATGTTGGGTCTGTCCTGTGCAAGGAGAGACAAGCTCAATGCAAAAAAGATTAGTGGAGTTTTCATGGGGGATTTCATTTTTATCCTAACGATTCTCAGAACGCTGGCAGCAGGTGTCTATGGTAAACCGATAACCATTTCCCCCGAAACACAGGCTCTCTCGCCGCCACCCCCGCGCCCTTGACAGCCCGGCGGTGGTAGTGCATTGCGACACGCCTTATGCCGAAACTCTCTATCCGCCACCTCGAAGTTTCCTCGAAGGAAGTCCTCATGCGCGTCGATTTCAACGTCCCGCTCAAGGACGGCCAGATCACCGACGACACCCGCATCCAAGCGGCGGTTCCCTCGATCAAGCACTTGCTCGAAGGCGGTGCGAAGCTGGTTCTCTGCTCCCACATGGGCCGCCCGGACGGCAAGGCAGATCCGAAATATTCCCTCGCCCCCGCCGCAAAACGCCTTTCCGAAATCCTCGGACAGGACGTGGCGCTGGCTCCCGATTGCGTAGGCGCTCAGGCTGCGGAAATGCGCGCCGCCCTACAGCCGGGGCAGGTTTTGCTTTTGGAAAACACCCGCTACCACGCGGAGGAAGAGGCGAATGATTCCGCTTTTGCGAAGGATCTTGCAGGGCTCGCTCAGATTTTCGTCAACGACGCCTTCGGCACCGCCCACCGCGCCCATGCCTCCACCGAGGGAGTTACGAAATTTATCCCGGTCGCGGCGATGGGTTTCCTGATCGAGAGCGAGCTGGAATACCTTGAGGTGAAACTCGACAACCCGGAGCGTCCATTCCTCGTGATCATGGGTGGCTCCAAGGTTTCCGACAAGATCCAGGTCATCACCGCCCTCATGGAAAAGGCCGACGCCTTCCTCATCGGCGGCGCGATGGCGAACACCTTCCGCAAGGCGCAGGGATACGAGACCGGCGACTCCCGCGTGGAGTCCGATAAGCTCGACCTCGCGCTGAGCATCCTTGCCAAGGCCAAGGAAAAGGGCGTGGAATTTCTGCTTCCCGCCGACACCCGCGTGACCCAGGAATTCAAGGAAGGTGCGGCAACCAAGCTTTCCGGAATCTACGGCCAGGGCGGCGGTGTCGAGAAAGGCTGGGAGGGCATTGATATCGGTGATGTCGCCATCGGGGAATTCGTCGCGGAAATCGCCAAAGCGAAAACGATCATCTGGAACGGCCCGGTGGGCGTATTCGAGATCGAGGCCTTCGCCCACGGCACCAAAGCGATCGCTGAGGCCATGGCGGCTTCCGATGCCGTGACCATCGTCGGCGGCGGAGACTCCGTGACCGCCGTCAACAAGTTCGGCCTCGACGACAAGATGACCTTCATTTCCACTGGCGGTGGCGCGTCGCTCGAACTCCTCGAAGGCAAAACGCTTCCCGGTGTCGCCGCACTCAGCGAGGCGTAAACTCCACGAATCACTTCTAACTAGTAACGTTTAAATAAAGCCATGACCCGCAAGCCGATCTTCGCCGCCAACTGGAAAATGAACAAGGGAGCCTCGGAAACCGAGGACTTCATCAAATCCTTCCTCTCGAAAACGCAGGGTCTCAACCTGCCCGCGGAAATCGTGATCGCGCCGCCCTTTATTTCACTGCCGAAGCTTGCCAACCTGCTCCATGATTCAAACCCCGGCCAGAACGCCCACGCGATCCAGATCGCCGCGCAGAACTGCTCGCAGTATGACTCAGGAGCCTACACCGGCGAGGTTAGCGTGCTCATGCTGCGCGAGTTTTTCGTCCACTATGTGATTATCGGCCACAGCGAGCGCCGGGCAATCTACGGGGAAACGGATGCCATGATCAACGCGAAGATCCGCAAGGCCCGCGAGGCGAACCTCAAGCCCATTTTCTGCATCGGCGAGACGCTTGCGGAGCGTGAAGGCGGCATGCTGGAGACCGTCCTGCGCACCCAGGTGACCGACGGCCTCAAGGATGTTTCCGAGAAGGATCTTTCCGATATCGTGATCGCCTACGAACCCGTCTGGGCGATCGGCACCGGCGTCACCGCCACCTCGGAACAGGCGCAGGAAGCTCACGCCTTCGTCCGCTCCCTCATCGCCGATCTCTACGGTTCTGATCCCGCCGCGAAGATCCGCATCCAATACGGCGGTTCCGTGAAACCGAACAACGCCGCCGAACTCATGGCCTGCCCCGACATCGACGGCGCCCTGATCGGCGGCGCAGCGCTTGATCCGCAATCGTTCCTCGAGATCATCCGCAACGGCACCGCGGAGTAAACATTCCCTTGCACGCTAAAAAAACGGAAGGACTTTTAGGTTTATGAAAATTCCATCCCTGCTGATACTCGCATCCCTCTGTTCCTGCGCGATCGAGGAACCCGCCTTCGAATCCGTCCGCAAGGAGGGCAATTTCGAAGTCCGCAAATACGCC
Organism: Prosthecobacter debontii; assembly: GCA_945883455.1. Taxonomy (GTDB): domain Bacteria; phylum Verrucomicrobiota; class Verrucomicrobiia; order Verrucomicrobiales; family Akkermansiaceae; genus Luteolibacter. The sequence continues at coordinate 2,873 of CAMCXJ010000013.1, read as the reverse complement.
GTCATACCCGTCGTCTCCGCGCCGATGCAGGACATGGGAAAACGCGACGACTCGTTCCGCACGCTGTTCCGCTACATCAGCGGTGCGAACGAGGATCAATCGAAGATCGCGATGACCTCGCCCGTGTTCATGGAAAACGGAGCCGCTGCCGACAAGGCAGGACGGATGAGTTTTATGATCCCGGCGAAGGTTTCGGAAAAAGGTGCACCCGCCCCCACAGCGGAGGACGTCGCCATTTCGGAGATCGGCGGCGGCACCTTCGCGGTGCTGCGTTTCAAGGGCTGGAAGGATGACGCGAAACGCGAGGATGCGACCGGTAACCTCGCGAAACTCATTTCCGAAGCAGCGCTCAAGCCCATCGGCAAACCGTTCTACGCGTTTTACGATCCGCCATGGACACCCGAGCCGCTACGCCGCAATGAGGTCTGGCAGCGTGTGGAGCCGTAATTTTCCCAAAGCGCGTCCAGCTTCTGCCCTATCTCAGCGCGACCGGCTTTTCGAGGATTTCCTTCAGCAAAAAGGCCTGGCGGAGTTCTTCTCGGCTGCGGAGTCGCGATTTTAGCGAAACGCCGGAAACAGTGCCCACATCCGCCAAAGAGCGTTTCCGGGGAAGTAGGCTGTCGCTGATTTCGCGGGCGCCGCGAGTCCGTTTCATTTCCTTAAGCTTATCCGCGAGTTGCTGCTGGCGGGCGAGCTCAGAGGAGGTGTCGAAGGCGGTCGGCGCAGGTTCCGCCTCACGGGATTTCCGGCGCAGCGCAGGCGTGGGGGCGATCATGCTGCCGGGCGACTGGGGGAAAGTGTTGGGAGGCAGCGGGGGCGGGACGGCGGGGCGGGATTGGCGGCGCTCCGCCTCCTGCATCATTTCCTCAAGATCAGCGGGATCGTAACCGGGATCCTGATTCTGCCGGGCTTCGCCACGTGCCTTCAGCCACTGCGAGATCGCTCCCACGAAGAGCAGGATGATGATGAAAATGTTGTCGAAAAAGAAGTCCACGGTTTGGATATTGGGAGTTTATTTACCCTCGCTAAGCTCGACCTTGTAATCGCCAATGGCCCATTGGATTCCAGCAAGGTAATGGCGGACGACCTTGGGGTGCCAATACATCTCATGGTTGTGCCCCAGGGAGCTGTAGAACACGCGGCCTTTTTCCCAGTTCCGCGCCCAAGAGACTCCGTAGTCGTTGTCCTTGCGATTGGCGCCTTTCACCGCGGCGGATTTCTCGGGGTCGAGGCGGAGCAGCATATGGACTTTTGAGGAATCGTAAGGAGCCTTGAACTGGTAGATCTCCTCCTTGAACTCAAGCCGCTCACCTCCGAACATCTCAGCGAGCGGGTGTTTTTCCTGCCCCGGCTCGACGTACAGGTTCACCTGCGTGCCCGCCCCCCAAGGGTGCCCGTTGAAGTAACCATTCATCATCTCGCCGTATTCTTTCCACTCGTAAAAGGTATCGGTGGCAGCATGGATACCAACGAAGCCGCCGCCGCCCTTTATGTATGCCATGAGGTTTTCCTTGAGCACAAGCTCGCGCGCCTTTGCGACCGCCTTTTCCTCCTCACTCATTTTTTTCATTTCCTCGTTAAATGGAGCGAAGGCATTCTGGGTCGTACTGAGGAAACAGATCGCGTCGAATTGGCCGATCTTGTCCTTCTCGAACATCGCGAGGTCATCGCTGATCACCGCCTCGAACGCGCCGGTCTTCTTGCCCATCTCCGCGAAGGCGAGCTTGCCAGTGACGATGGAGGCATGGCGGAAACCGTTGGTGCGGGAAAAGACGAGCAGCTTGCGTGGCTGCGCGGGCTTTGCATACGCCTCGGCGGGGATCGCCTCCGCGATCTTCTCTGCAGCTCCGGCGGGCGGCTGCTCAGTGGCGGGGTTGTAGGCGACGACGGCTAACGCGAGGGCTCCGATAAGTATAGCGGGAAAAAGTGCTTTCATGAGCGCGAGCTTCCACCATGACCGCCCACCTGCCCACCAAAAATTTCGACGAATACCTCAGCGAAGCACGACCGTGCGGATGCGGTGAGAAGAGTCGAGCTTGTGCACGGCCTGCCGCACACTTTGCTGCACCGCCGCGTCTCCGTAGTATGGTCCTGCGCCCGGGCCGCCGGTAGTGTGTGTTTCCAGCAATACCAAATCGTTGCCGACGATCAGGAAGGAGGGATTCCCGCTATCACCGACGACAAGGTTCTTTGACCAGCCATGAAGATTGTTGGCTTGATGCTTGAACGCAACGATGCCGTTTCCGAAACCGGCGATCCGATGGACAAAGAGATTGCGGTCCTGATCACTGACGATCACAGGTCTGTCCAATAGCGCGGATGCATCCGCCCCGACGCCGGGCAAGGAATAGGGTCGGTAGTTGGCGGGCACGGCTTCATCGAGCAGGCCAACCATCACATCCCCGGCACCGGCCTCGAAGCCGATGAGCTTGCGCTGGATTCGCTTGCCATTGCGGTCATGGAAAACCACGGGCGCGGCGGCGGGCCTTGCGTAGTGTTTCGCCATCACCACGTGACGTGGAGTGATGAGGGTTGCCGTGCGGGTATCATTGAAAGAGACACCCGACATGTCCATGCCCCGCGTCCAGCCCTCGGCCATGCTCGCATCGCGATCGGCATGATAGGTTTTAAAAATTCCCGGCGGAGCGTTCGGCGGGGGCAAGATCGGCGGGCCAGCCGAATCACCGGAACGACCACACGAAGCAATGCAAACCGCGAGGGACAGTATCCCATTTATCTTCAAAAACTTCATGCAGCGTATGATAATGCCATAACGCGAATCGGAAAGAGGTTTTGGCGAAATGAGCCTGCCGCACGTGAATTTCACGCCATAAAATAGTCGCCACGCTACAAATTTACCCGATATGGTATGT
>CAMCXJ010000012.1 GCA_945883455.1 Prosthecobacter debontii | reverse complement strand
ACCCGTCTGCGGACGAACCGGACGGGGCTTTCCCTCGTGGAAAAGCAGAACCACGAATGCATCATGCTGGAGGATGGCGGTTGCCGCATCCATCCCGTAAAACCCTCCCAGTGCGCGGGTTTTCCTAATCAATGGAACTTCCCCGGCTGGCGTGATATCTGCGAAGCGATCCCTGTCTGCGTGGATTCGGGGGATTATAAAAAGATATCAACTTTCTGATTTGTTATGATTGGCAGGCGAGCGCTGGATATGTGACAATCGACTCGACAGTTAAAGAAAACTCATTCTCATGCCAAGCAAGCTAAAATCCAGCAACCCGCGGATCCTGATCGTCACCCCGGAGATCACCTATCTGCCCGCAGGCATGGGAAACTTCGCGCAGCGAATGTCGGCGAAGGCTGGCGGGCTTGCGGATGTATCGGCCTCGCTGGTATCCGCGCTTTTCAATCTCGGAGCGGACGTTCACGTCGCCATGCCCAACTACCGCAAGCTCTTCCAAGGTGATGTTTTCAACCTCCACGAGAAGGAGCTAAAAAAATACCACGAGGTACTTCCCGAAGCGCACATCCATCTCGCGGAAGACCGCATCTTTTATTACCGTGAGCGGGTTTACAGCAACCAGTCCGACGAGGCGATGCGCATCGCGATGGTGTTCCAGCGGGAGGTCATCAACCACATCGTCCCCAAGGCGCGCCCCGATCTGATCCACTGCAACGACTGGATGACCGCGCTGATCCCGGCGATGGCGAAGCGCCGCGGCATCAAGAGCCTTTTCACTGTCCATAACATCCACACCCGCCAGGTCATGCTCCAGCAGGCGGAGGAAACGGGCATCGATGCGGCGGAGTTCTGGATGAACCTCTATTTCACGCAAAATCCCGGTAATTATTTCAACGCCCGCTCGAACGTGTTGGTGGATCTTCTCACCTCCGGGATTTTCGCCTCCCATTTTATCAACACCGTCAGCCCGCGTTTCCTGTGGGAAATCGTGGAGGGCTGGCATTCCGTGGTGCCGATGTCGGTGCGCGAGCAGATCCGCAATAAATACCATGCGGGTTGCGCCTCCGGCATCCTCAACGCGCCGGATGTCTCCTACAATCCCGTGACTGACGACGCGCTTGTGCGAACCTTCGGTGCGAAGGATTTCCGTGAAGGTAAACGCGCCAATAAGGAGGCATTTCAGCGTGAGATGGGACTTGAGGATAATCCCGACGGCCCGCTGTTTTTCTGGCCCTCGCGCCTCGATCCCGTGCAAAAGGGGCCGCAGCTTGTCACCGATATCTTGGTGCAAACGGTTTCGGACTACTGGGATCGCGGTATCCAGTTTGCCGTCGTTGCGAATGGCCCGCACGAAGTCCATTTCAAGAAAATCATCGAGGACTCCGGATTGTCGAGAAGGGTGGCCATCGTGGATTTTGACGAGCGCCTCTCACGGCTCGGTTACGCGGGTTCGGATTTCATGCTGATGCCCTCGCTGTTCGAGCCGTGCGGTCTGCCTCAGATGACAGCTCCGCTCTATGGCACGCTCCCCGTGGTCCATGGCACAGGTGGGCTTTACGATACCATCCGCCCGATGGATATCGACAAAGCAACCGGCAATGGCTTCCGCTTTGACAACTATGACCCGGGTGCGCTGCGATGGGGTATCGACCGCGCGATGGATTTCCACGCCCTGCCGCCCGAGACGAAGGATCCACAGATTCGCCGGGTGATGAAGGAAAGCGCGAAGGAATTCAGCCATCAGGAGGTCGCTCGCCGCTACATTGAAATCTACGAGCAGATGCTTGCGCGTCCGCTAGTGGAGAAGGAGGCGGGTGAGAAAAGCAGTGGATTCAGGGTGCCGGATTATTCGTTTTTGCCCAGTTCGTAGGCTTTTCTTGCTACCCTTGGTTCGCTTTTTTCACTGGGACGCAGAATGCCTTCTTTCTCCAGGTGCAGAAAAAGGATGCGCCGGACCTCGGAGGTGGCCTCTGGATGGTTCGGCACGGCATGGTTCGCGGGGATGATGAGTTCCGACTCCACAGGCCCGATGTGGGACGACCAATAGGGCACGACGCCATCGCTACTTTTGGGTGTGTCGCCCTGTCCTTTGTCGCCGATGATCGAGTGGAAAGCGATGCCTTCGGGCAGCGGAAGCTGGTTCAATCCCCGGAATTCGCTGCTCGACGGCGACAAGCTGCTGAGCGAGGTGGGAGGGTGGACTTTTCGCAACGCAACCTTGCCTTCAAGCGAGTCGGTTAGGCTTTTGGCGGTGGCGTCGAGCAGGTCGATAGTCAGTGTTTTTGGTAGGCGGATGAGGTTTGAAATGAAAGCGGCGCCGCGAAAGCTGGCCATCGGGCTCCCCCGGTGCGGGACGGCCATGAAGACGATGCGCTTGGGGTCGGTCAGCGGTTTGTAAAACAAGCCTTCGCGGATTAGCTCACGGGCTTCCGGTTTCAGCGTGGGTTCGAGCTGATCGAAGGGTTTTTCAAAATGGGAGTCGTAAAACTTCGTGCTGGGATCGGTGACCGCCGCGCGGGTGAGCAGACCGCCCATCGAGTGTGAGAGAATCACCATTTTGCGGAGTGTGTGATCATCGCCACGCGCGCGCACGTAATCCCCCGCCTCGTTCATGATCTGGCGGAAACGCATGGAGTTGTAGAGCCAGGGCGTGCCGGTGGGGTAGTTGTAAAGCCAGACTTGATAGTGCTCGCGGAACCATGGTTCGGGGGAGAGGTCGTTGAGTATATCCCGGTATGCGTCCGGGCTAGAAACAAGACCATGCACCATGACGATGGGGATTTTCTTGGGATCGTAGGGCTGGAGGAAATAGAGGCCCGTTTCCTCGGTGAAACGCTCGGGGAGAAGAACGTTTTGGATACGGAGGTCGTCGAGTTCGCACATATCCCAGAAAAAATCGATCGGTGCAGACCAGTCCGCCGCGAGTTGGTGACCGTGTTTCCCGATCGCTAATTTCTCCGTCACCCAGCGTTTCGCAAAGCGCCATTGAGGTGTCTTGTTTGAGAAATCGAGCGTTACCGTCAGGCTCCGAACTTGGCCATTGGGTGGGTGAAATTTTGGCCGAGGAACGCCCACCGGCGAGGTCGCGGTCCAGCCCACCGCGGGGATGCCGACACCCTGGCTGACTCTGTGTTTTGCGCTCGAACGGATCCTTACTTCCGTCGCGGGAAACACGGCGTCCTGATCATTCGGATCCTCGTGGAGCTTGTCCGGCGTGGAGATCGCTGTGCCTATTGCCGCAGCCCGCGCTGACCAGCCGTCGCCATTTTCGCAGCGGAGCTTGTCGAAGAGGATGGCGACGGCGCGGTTATACTCTGTCTCAGCCGCCGGCCACTGCTCCTTTTTACGCGGATCGGCGAGGATATCCCAGTTGCGCCTCGCCGTCTCCATCACCGGCTCCACCGCGCCGCGCGAGCCAAAGGGCAGGGTGCGGCAGACCGGCGGCTGGGGCGCGCCGCACTGGCAGAGAAAGAAAACGGCGAGCGGGAGAAGCAGATATCGCATAGCGGGTGGTTGGTTTCTAATGTGCCAGAGGTTGAGGAACAAGGCCGTTCGAGCTGTCTTGATTTCGCATCTCGATCTTAACTCCGATTTGGTGTGGCGCAGCACGGCGCCCGGTGGTTTGCTTCCGGCGCGAACATGAGAATCGGCATTGCACAGATCAACGCGGTGGTCGGGGATTTCCCGGGAAACGCAAAACGCATCCTCGCGGCTTACCGGGAGTGCCTGGAAAAGGGCGCGGAGCTGGTGGTCACGCCGGAGATGAGCCTCGTCGGTTACCCGCCGCGCGATCTCGTTTTCAAGTCCCAGTTCGTCCCCAAATGCCTGCAGGCGCTCGATTACCTTGCCGATGAGGTGAAGGCGGTGCCGCTGATCGTGGGTTACGTCGATTTCCACGAGGGCGTCGTGGGGAAACCCTTCCGCAACGCCGCCGCATGGCTGGAGGCGGGCGCGGTGAAGGCGAGGTTCTGGAAAACCCTCCTTCCCACCTACGATGTCTTCGACGAGCGCCGCTATTTCGAGCCAGGCGAGTCCGCGGAGGCGTTCGTGTGGAAAGGGAAACGCATCGGCATCACGATCTGCGAGGATATCTGGACCGAGGATTACCTCCAGCGTCCCTTCTACGACCGCGATCCCGTCGCCGAGCTTTCCGCCCAAGGCATCGACCTGTTGATCAACCTCAGCGCCTCGCCCTTTCATCTTGGGAAGCCGCAGGGCCGCCGGGAAATGCTCGGTGATGTCGCCCGCGAGGCCAACGTTCCTGTGGTGTATTGCAACTCCATCGGCGGCAACGACCAGCTCGTTTTCGACGGCCACTCGATGGTTGTCGATGCCGCGGGCAATGTCACCGCGCAGCTCGGCGGCTTTGCGGATGAGTGCCGTGTGGTCGATGCCTTCGCCTTCGGGGAAATAGAAAACCTCCACACCTGCGACGCGGAGCAGCTTTACGGCGCCCTGGTGCTTGGCCTGCGCGACTACATCCACAAGTGCGGTTTCTCCACCGTCTGCCTCGGCCTCAGCGGCGGCATTGATTCCGCTCTCACCGCCGTCATCGCCGCCGATGCGCTCGGTCCGGAGAACGTGCGCGGCCTGACCATGCCCAGCCCTTACAGCTCGCGCGGCAGCGTGGAGGATTCCTTCGCCCTCGCGGAAAACCTCGGCATCCGCTGCGACGAGGTTTCCATATCGGATGCCTTCGCCTCCGTGAAACGCGCGATGTCCCCCGTATTTGAGCGCAAAGGCGAGGACGTTACCGAGGAGAATATGCAGGCGCGCCTGCGCGGGCTTTTCCTCATGGCCCTTTCCAACAAGGACAACCACCTGCTCCTCACCACCGGCAACAAGAGCGAGCTCGCCGTCGGCTACTGCACGATCTACGGTGACATGTGCGGCGGCCTCGCCGTCATCTCCGACTTGCCGAAAACTAAGGTCTTCGAGGTCTCGAAATGGGTGAACCGCCACACCGAGCGCATCCCTTGGAACACGATCACCAAGCCCCCCAGCGCCGAGCTGCGCCCTGACCAGAAAGACCAGGACACCCTCCCGGAATACGATGTCCTCGACGCGATCCTTGAGCTTTACGTCGAGCAACACTTGGGTGCGGAGGAAATCACCGCGCGCGGCTTCGATGAAACCATGGTCCGCTGGATCCAGCGCCGCGTGGATCTGAACGAGTGGAAACGCCAGCAAGCCGCCCCCGGCCTCCGCGTCACCTCCAAGGCCTTCGGAATGGGACGCCGCATGCCGACTGTGCAGAGGTTCTTGTAGGGAGCGGGGAGGGAGCGTGTAGGCGATCTTCGGTCGCCCCTTAATCCCCCCCCGGTTGAGGCGACCAAGCGAGGGAGAATGTCAAACTCTGCAAACCTCCTAAGTCCCGGCAGGAACGACCCGAAAGCTGGGGATGCAGTGAGTCATGGAAAAACGAAGTAACCCGGCAGCAACCCGTCGTCCCGCCAAACAAAGCCGCCCTTGAGAGCTGTGAATCAAGAATCACAGCAGTCCAGAGCCTGCGGGCACGCTACTTGGTTGTCACCTTTTCCGCGCGGACTTTTGGCAGACGGTCTAATCCCTCTTCTTGATTTCAACGCCGCATCTGACCCCATTTTCCTTTCTGTCAAGATTTGCACACTCCCCATTTTATGACCCCATTTTACCTGACCCCCATTTTACCGCTTTCAGCCACCCGCAGGAGGACTTCGTGGCAAAGCTCAAGCAGCTTTACGAGCGACAGATGGCCGTGAACGGGATCATCGCGGAGGAGGGCGTGGCCATCGGTATGACCCTTGGCGAGGTGGAGAAATCACGCGGCAAACCCACCAAGACTTCCGTGCGCCGGACGGCGAAAGGTGAGGCGGGGAGTTGGGAATACATCGTTTACGACGAGGTAAAGCACTACGTCACACGCATCAACCCGCTCACGGGGCGGGCGTTCCGGTAGCTTTCCCATGTGACCCGCGAGGAAACAGGCAAGACCGTGGTGGAGTTCGAGGACGGCCTGGTGACCGCGCTCCAGGAAGAGGAAAATAAAGGGTCGGGCAACGTGCGCATCGTCGTGCCGCCGCTCGTGTTCGGCTGGTGAGGGAACTCACCGCGCGTCCCTCTCGTAAACCTCTTTGGACTGCTTCAGGGTGAGATCGTAGAGCACGACTTCCAGCGGGACATCTATGAGTATCCGACCGCCCGCGTCGCGCTTGGGATAGGCTTCAGAGGGCGGGGTTGCCGGGCAGCCGAAGGCAGCCCCTCCTTGCTAGCCGAGCAAGGTCGTCCGCGTGAACAGGGGGATGACGTGGATGCCCCTTGCCTCGATGGCCTGTCGGCCGCCTTCCTCGCGATCGACTAGGACAATGCAGAATTTTACGTGGCCGCCCTCGCGCTCAATGGCGTCGATGGCTTTCAGGGTGGAGCCGCCGGTGGTGATGACGTCATCGACGACGATCACATTCTGGCCGGGGGCGAAGTTGCCCTCGATTTGTTTGCCTGCGCCATGGCCTTTCGGTTCCTTGCGGACGGTGAAAACCTGGAGCGCCTCGTCCGGATGCTGGCGGGCGGAGGCCATGCCGATGGCGAGCGAGATGGGATCCGCCCCAAGGGTCATGCCGCCGATGGACTGGATGGATAGTTTTTCCGAATGGATCTTGGAACGAATGGCATGCCAGCCGAGATCGCCGATGAGGGCGGCGCCGAAGGGGTCGAGGGCGGTGACTCGGCAGTCGATGTAGAGGTCGGACTGCTTGCCGGAGGCGAGGGTGAAGGTTCCGGTACGGACGGATTTTTTCAGGAGCAGGGCTTTGAGGTCGGCGGTGGTTTGGAGCATGGGCTGACTTTGGATATAAACTTCAAACTTTAAACTTTAAACTTCAAGGAAGAGGGAAGCGTCAAGGAAGAGAAGTGGGAGAGGGAAGCGGGGACAGGATGTCCCCACGACGGACTGGGACTGCAAGTCCCAGCCACGGGATGCTTTTTTCTCATCCGCCGCTTGCCACGGTGTCCGGGTCGCTTAGGATTCGGGTCGAGAAAGCATGAAAATCTGGTTAGACGGAGAGTTGGTGGATGAAAGCGCGGCGAAAATTTCGGTTTTCGACCACGGGTTGTTGTATGGGGATGGGATCTTCGAGGGGATTCGTTTCTATAATGGGAGGGTGTTCCGATTGGAGGAGCATATCCACCGGTTGTTCGATTCGGCGAAGGCGATCCTGCTGAACATGCCGTGGACACAGGAAGAGGTTTGCCGTTTCACCTGCGAGACGGTGGCGGCCAACGGTCTGCGCGACGGTTACATCCGGCTGGTGGTGACGCGCGGAGCCGGAGAGCTGGGCCTGAACCCCTACCTTTGCCCGAAGCCCTCGATGTTTATCATCGCCTCGACGATCAAGCTTTATCCCGAGGAGCATTACAAAAACGGCCTCGCGATCATCACCTGCGCGACGCGCCGCCCTGCACCCGGCGCGCTGATGCCGCAGGTGAAGAGCCTGAACTATCTCAACAACATCATGGCCAAGGTCGAGGCCATCCAGGGCGGCGCGCTGGAGGCGGTGATGCTCAACGAGCAGGGCTATGTGGCGGAATGCACCGGCGACAACCTGTTCCTTTTCAAGAACGGCGAGCTGCTCACGCCGCTGATTTCCGATGGCGCGCTAGACGGGATCACGCGGGCGGTGATGTTCGAGATCGCCGAAAAGCTCGGCATCCGGGTGATCGAGCGCTCGCTCACAAGGTATGATATTTTCATCGCGGACGAGTGTTTCCTCACCGGCACGGCGGCGGAGGTGATCCCCGTAGTGTCGCTCGACAGGCGGGTGATCGGCGATGGGAAACCCGGCGAACTCACGAAGCGTTTCCTCGCGGAATTTCACGAACTCGCGATGAATACCGGCACGCCGTTTGCGTAATGTGTTAGATTATTGATGAAATGAAGTGCGACTATTGCGATAGCAAGGCGACCGTGTTCCTCACGCAACTCGCGGAGGGGCAGATGAAGAAGGTTTGCCTGTGCGATAGTTGTGCGAAGGAGCGCGGCGTGACGGATCCCACCGGATTCTCGCTGGCGGACATGCTGCTCGGGAAATTCGAGAAAGCCACGACAGGTGCCCCCACCCAGCGCAAGGAAAGGTCGGCGGGCGGCGCGAAGGTCTGCCCGGAATGCGGATTCACCATCGACGACCTGCGCAAGGTGCGGAGGTTCGGCTGTGGGAACTGCTATCATGTTTTTTCGGAGGAGGTCGCCCCGATGCTGCGCGGCATGCACAAGGGCGTGAGCCACATCGGCAAGGTGCCGGAAGGGCTGATGGAAAGCCATACCCGCCACCAGCGCATAGAGGAGCTGCGGACGAAGCTGGAGCAGGCCATCGCCTCCGAGAGCTACGAGATCGCGGCGGGCTTGCGCGATGAAATCCGAACCCTGGATGAGGTGAAGATATGATGCGTTTCTCGACATTGATCCGCCACCCGGCGGACTGGATGACCGGGGCGCAGACCGAGCACGGTGCGGTGCTGACCTCGCGCATCCGCTTGGCGAGAAATCTGCGCGGCCATTCCTTTCCTGGCTGGGCGAAGCGTGACGAACGCGCCGAAACGCTGGCGGTGCTGCGGCCCGCCGTGGAGGAGCTTTCCGCGATGAAGGACGCCTTTTCCCGCGAACTGGGAGATCTCACGCCCGTGCAGAAACAGGTGCTGGTCGAGCGCCATCTCATTTCCCGCGAACACGCGGCGCGCGGCGAGGGCTCGGCGGCGGTGATCGAGAGGCGGCAGAGTTTCTCGATCATGATCAACGAGGAGGATCACCTCCGCATGCAGGCCATCCGCCCCGGCCTGCGCCTCACCGAGGCTTTCAACTCGCTCTCCGCCCTCGACAGCGAGCTGGAGAAAAAACTCGAATACGCCTTCGACCCGACCCTCGGCTACCTCACCACCTGCCCGACAAATCTCGGCACCGGCCTCCGCGCTTCCGCGATGCTGCACCTGCCCGGCCTCGTCCTCAGCGACCAGATCGGCCCGGTGCTTCAGGCGGTCGCCAAGATCGGCCTGGCGGTGCGCGGGCTTTACGGCGAGGGGACGGAATCGCTCGGAAACCTTTACCAGATGTCGAACCAATCCACGCTCGGCGAGAGCGAGGAAACGATCATCACGCGGCTGGAGCGGGTCATCGCACAGGTCGCCGGCCACGAGCAGAACGCCCGCGAGAAACTCATGGAGGACGATCCGCACATGGTCGCCGACAAGATCGGGCGCGCCTACGGGGTGCTGCGGCACGCGCATCTCATCGATTCCAAGGAGGCGCTGAACCACCTCTCGCTGCTCCGGCTCGGCGGAAACCTCGGCTTTTTCCCCGCCGACACCGTGAATCTCTGCGACACGCTTCTGATGGACATCCAGCAGGCGCACCTCCAGCTTCATGCAGGCATGAAACTTTCGCCCGATCACCGCGATTCGATCCGCGCGGAAATCATGCGCTCCCGTTTGCAATCACTCGATACGCCTGATAAACGTATCTCCAACAACGAAGAAACAGACCGCTTCCCCGAAGGCGGCAACCCTGAAAACGAATGAACAATTTCACACCCAGAGCGCAACAGGTGCTGGCCCTAGCCCGCAAGGAGGCCGACCGTTTCAACCACGCCTATGTCGGCACGGAGCACCTTCTGCTCGGCTTGATCAAGCTCGGCCAGGGAGTCGCCGTGAACGTGCTCGAGCGCATGGGTCTCGAACTGGAAGCCGTGCGCCAGGAGGTCGAGAAAGAGGTCGGCTCCGGCCCGCCCCAGAAGGCTGTCGGAAACATCCCCTACACGCCGCGCGTGAAGAAAGTCCTCGCCCTCGCCAACAAGGAGGCGAAGGCGCTCAACCATTCCTATGTCGGCACCGAGCACCTTCTGCTCGGTCTGCTGCGCGAGGGCGAAGGTGTCGCCGCGCGCGTGCTCAAGCGCCTCGACGTCGATATCCAGCGCACCCGCAACGAGGTTCTCGCCGAGATTGATCCGAATTTCTCCCCCGACGACATGGAGGATGATGATGATGAAGACGACGACATGGCGGGCTTCGAGGACGAAAGCCCATCCAACGCCGACAACAGCGAAGCGGAAGGCAAAACCAAAACCCCGGCGCTCAAGGCGTTCGGCCGCGATCTCACGAAACTCGCCAAGGAAGGTGGGCTCGATCCCGTCATCGGCCGCGAGAGCGAGATCGAGCGCGTGATCCAGATCCTTTGCCGCCGCACGAAAAACAATCCTGTGCTGATCGGTGAGGCCGGAGTTGGCAAAACCGCCATCGTGGAAGGCTTGGCGCAGGAAATCGTCACCGGCAACGTCCCGGAGCTTCTGCGCGACAAGCGCGTAATCACCCTCGACCTCGCGCTGATGGTGGCGGGCACGAAATACCGCGGCCAGTTCGAGGAGCGCATCAAGGCGGTGATGGACGAGATCCGCAAGGTGAAGAACGTGATCCTTTTCATCGACGAGCTGCACACGATCGTCGGCGCGGGTTCTGCGGAAGGCGCGATGGACGCTTCCAACATCATCAAGCCCGCCCTAAGCCGCTCCGAACTGCAATGCGTCGGCGCGACCACGCTCAACGAATTCCGCAAATACATCGAGAAGGACTCCGCCCTCGAGCGCCGCTTCCAACAGGTCAAGGTAAACGAGCCGTCCGTCGAGGACGCGATCCTCATCCTCCAGGGCTTGCGCGACAAATACGAGACGCACCACAAGGCGCAATACACCCCAGCTGCCATCGAGGCGTCCGTGAAACTCACTTCCCGCTACCTAACCGCCCGTTATCTGCCCGACAAGGCGATCGACGTCCTTGACGAGGCCGGCGCGCGTGCCCGCATCGGCACGATGACCCGCCCACCTGCCATCAAGGAAGCGGAGCTGAAAATCGAGGAGATTCTGCGCGAGAAGGTTGCCGCTATCTCTGCCCAAGATTTCGAAAAAGCCGCCGCCCTCCGCGACGACGAAAAGCAGGCCAAGAAGCACCTCGAGGAAACGCTCAAAGCATGGCGTGCCTCCTCCGAGGAGAAGGTCGTCATCGTGGACGACCAGGATATTATGTCGGTCGTCTCGAAATGGACGGGCGTGCCGCTGCAGCGCATGGAGCAGAAGGAGACCGAAAAGCTCCTGAAAATGGAGGACGAGCTCAAAGGCCGCGTGATCGGCCAGAACGAAGCGGTCATCGCCATTTCCAAGGCGCTCCGCCGCTCCCGCGCCGATCTCAAGGATCCGAAGCGCCCCATTGGGTCGTTCCTTTTCCTCGGCCCCACGGGTGTCGGGAAAACCTATCTCGCCCGCAACCTCGCGGAGTTCATGTTCGGCGACGCGGAGGCACTCATTCAGATCGACATGTCGGAATACATGGAGAAATTCACCGCCAGCCGCCTGATCGGCTCGCCTCCGGGTTATGTCGGCTATGAGGAAGGCGGCCAGCTTTCCGAGGCCGTCCGCCGCAGGCCGTATTCGGTCGTGCTTTTCGACGAGGTCGAGAAAGCCCATCCGGACGTGATGAACCTGCTCCTGCAGATCCTCGAGGACGGCACGGTCACCGACTCGCTGGGCCGGAAGATCGATTTCCGCAATACGATTATCATCATGACTTCGAATGTCGGTGCCTCGACGATCAAGCGCCAGACCTCGCTCGGCTTCGGCGCGATGAATGCGGACGAATCTGATTTCGAGGGCATGAAGGCGAAGATCCTCGAGGAATCGAAACGCTATTTCAAACCGGAGTTCCTCAACCGCCTCGATGACCTCGTGGTCTTCCACATGCTGGAGAAGGTGGATCTCAACCAGATCGTGGATCTAGAGGTTTCCAAGCTCGTCAAGCGCCTCAAGGAGAAGGAGGTCGTGATGACCCTTTCCCCGGAAGCCCGCGATCTGCTCGCCGAGAAAGGCTTCGATCCTGCCTACGGCGCGCGCCCGATGCGCCGCGCGGTGGAGCGCTTCCTGGAGGATCCGCTCGCCGAGGCCTTGTTGCGCGGCACGGTGAAAACAGGGGATATTGTCCAGGTCGTCCGCAAGGAAGGCAGCGAGGAACTCGTTTTCGAAAGCTCCCGCGCCGACGGCGAGCCGCAGCCTGATGTCGCCACGGTGGGAGCTGAGTGATTTACATCATGGAAACCGATAACGCTTATTTCACCGCGAACGCCGATTATGAGGAGCGCGACACCCATGCCCTGCACCTGACCGCCGGGCAGGAGGTGACCAGCGGTCCCGCCGATAAGGCATGGCCCGGCTGGATCTGGGTGAGTGATTCCAGCGGCCGCAACGGCTACGTCCCCGCCGACATCCTCGAACCCCTCGGCGAAGACCGCTGGGCCGCGCTGGAGGATTTCGATCCCACCGTGCTCAAGTTGCGGCGCGGCGATGCGCTCACTTCCCTAAGGCAAATCTACGGCTGGCATTGGTGCCAGAACGAGAGCGGCGGGCAAGGCTGGGTCGCTGGCTACCTTCTCCATCCCAAGAACTAACACCGCCGTAGTATTCATTACGGCTTTCCGCAGGTCACTGAGGAATGGGATTTCTCACGTGACTTTCGGCTTGCAAGGCTGTTCTTTCACACCTAGAAGACCGTCAACGAACAAGCTCTGTGAAACGGAGAGTGGGTCAAAAACCCACTCTTTTGCGTCTTTGGGAGTCTCGTAAAGAGACCGCAACAAACGCCCGGAACAAATTCCCCGAACACCGCCCGCCACCATGACCAACGACATCGTCGCACTCATCGAATATTACGAAAAAGAGAAAGGGATCGATCGCGAAAAGATCGTCGCCGCCCTCGAGTTTTCTTTTGTTTCCGCCTACCGGAAGATGGTTCCCGGTGCTGATGCTATCGAGGTTCTACGCGCCGAGGTGGATACAAAAAAGGGAAGCACCAAGATTTTCGCATCGCTGACCGTGGTGGCGGACGACGACCACCAAGACAAGTTCAACGAAGTTCCCCTTGCCATCGCCCTGAAAAAGGATCCGGCAATCGAACTCGACGGCAAGCTGGAGTTCAACGTCACGCCGAAGGACTTCGGGCGCATCGCCGTGCAGACCGCGAAGCAGACGATGATGCAGCGCCTGCGCCAGGCGGAGAAGGAGATGATTTACGAGGAGTTCAAGGACAGGGCAGGGGACATCGTTTCCGGAACCGTCCGTCGCTTCGAGCGCAACGACGTGATGATCGACCTCGGTAAGTTCGAGGGCATCATGCCGAACAAAGAGCGCGTCCAAGGCGAGGATTACAATATCGGCGACCGCATCCGCTGCTACGTGCTGGCGGTCGAGAACGAAGGCCGCGGCCCGGAGATCATCCTTTCGCGCAGCCACCCAAATTTCGTCCGCCGCCTTTTCGAGGCCGAGGTCAACGAGATTTCCGACCACACCGTCGAGATCCGCGCCATCGCCCGCGAATCCGGTTTCCGCACGAAAGTCGCCGTCTGGAGCAACGACCCGAAGGTCGATCCAGTCGGTGCATGTGTCGGTATGCGCGGGGCGCGCGTGAAGAACATCGTCCGCGAGCTCAATAACGAGAAGGTCGATATCATCCGCTGGAGTGAGGATCCGGCGGAGCTTGTCCGCGAGGCACTGAAGCCCGCCGAACTGATCACCATTTCCGTGAACAAGGAGGACAAGATCGTCAACGTCACGGTCAGCGAGGAGGATCTCAGCAAGGCCATCGGCCGCAAGGGTCAGAACGCCCGCCTTTCCTCCCGCCTCATGGGCTGGGACGTGCAGGTGCGCCGCGATGAGACGAAGGAAGAGCAGTTCCGCGACAAGATCGGCGGCGTGGCCCACACGCTCGGCGAGCAACTCGGTATCACCGACGAGATGGCGGAGAAACTCACGCTGATAGGCGGAGTTAGCGCGGAGATGATCATCGACATGCCTTCCGATTTCCTGGCAGGCGCTCTCGAGATCACCGAAGAAGAGGCAAACGCCATCCTCGCCCGCGCCAACTCCATCGTCGCAGGTGATGTCACTTCTGCCTGAACCATCTTTTGCCAACATCACCCAGCACACCACCCGCCATAAACACCTCAGAAAGCCGGATGCCCAAAAAAAGCGACAATTCCTCGGAAGAGCCCAAGAAAGTTCTCGATCTACTAGATGACACGAAGAAGCCGTCACGGAGGCAGCGTCAGAAAATCGTCGCGGAAGTCGTTGTCGCGCCGAGCAAGTTAGACAAAGCGAAGGCCAACGCGCTCGACCTGTTCTCGGAGGAGGGGAAACCCAAGGCGCGCAAGCAGGCAACCACAGCGAAGAAGGGTGTAGGCGGCATTTCCAAGAGGATCGATCACGCCGGTGAGGATCCTGACTTTGTAAAAGGAACGAACATCGCCCCCGTAGCGGCTCCCGCTCCGGTGGTTTCCTCTCCCACAGAAAGCGAATCCGACGATCCCAAGCTGATCGTCATCAAGCCGCCCATTCTCGTCCCGGATCTCGCCGCGCGCCTCGGTCTCAAGCCGTTCAACGTGATGGCCGATCTCATCAAGCTCGGCGTTTTCCCCGCACCCAATCAGCCGCTGGAACCCGATATCGCGGCCAAGGTTTGCGAGATCCACGGATTCACTTTCGAGCGCGAGAAGCGTGACAAGGACAAGGGTTTCCACAAGGTCGATGAGGTCATCGTCGAGCCGGAAGCCCCGCAGTCCGAGCCCGAGGATCTCCTGAAAGTCCGCCCCCCCATCGTCACGATCATGGGGCACGTCGACCACGGTAAGACATCGATCCTCGACTACTACCGCAAGAGTAAGGTCGTAAGCGGTGAGGCCGGCGGAATCACCCAGCACATCGGCGCTTATCAGGTGAACCATAACGACCAGCTCATCACTTTCCTGGACACGCCGGGTCACGCCATTTTCTCTGATATGCGCGAGCGCGGTGCGAACATCACCGATATTGCCATCATTGTAGTCGCCGCCAACGACGGCATCATGCCGCAGACAACCGAGGCGATCAAACACGCCCAAAAAGCCGGTAAAACAATCATTGTTGCCATCAATAAGTGCGATCTTCCCTCGGCGAACATCGAGAGGGTGAAGAGCCAGCTCGCGGAGACAGGCCTCCAGACCACGGATTACGGTGGCGATACCGAATTTGCCACCATCTCCGCGCTCAAAGGCGAGGGCATGGATGATCTTCTCGAACTCATCGTCCTCCAAGCGGAAGTCCTTGAACTCCGCGCCAACCCCAAGGCGACAACGCGCGCGGGGGTTATTGAGGCTAGGGTTGTGCCCGGTCGCGGCACTACCGCCACGGTCATCGTGGAATCCGGCACCCTGAAAATCGGCACCCCTTTCATCTGCGGCCCTTTCGCCGGGAAAGTCCGCTCACTGATCAACGACCTCGGCGAACAAGTGAAGTCCGCGCTTCCCGGTATGCCCGTGGAAGTGATCGGTTTTGAGGAGCTTCCCAATGTCGGCGATCACCTCACCGAAATGAAGACCGAGCGCGAGGCGAAAGCCCTTGCCGCCGATCGTCAGGAAGAACTCCGCCTCAAGCGTCTCAAACCGCAGCACCGCAACCGCATGGAAGACCTGTTCTCCATGGTCAACGACGGCGGCGGCAAGAACCAGCTCAAGATCATCCTCAAGTGCGATGTGCAGGGCTCCGTCGAGGCGATCAAGAAGGCGATCCTCGCCATCGAGTCCGCGAAGGTGGACTGCCAGTTCATCACCGCCGCTGCCGGGCCAGTCACCGAGTCCGATATCGCCTACGCCGACTCCTCGGACGCGATCATCATGGGCTTCAACGTAAAGGTGGAAGCCAAGGCCGTGAAAGCCGCCAAGTCAGCCGGGGTCGAAATCAAGCTCTACTCGATCGTTTACGAACTCATCGATCAGGTGCGCGAGGCGATGCTCGGCCTGCTGGAACCGCTCACCCGCGAGACGGTCATCGGCCACGCCGAGTGCCGCCAGGTTTTCAAGGTCAATAAGGGCAAGGCCGCCGGTTGCTTCATCACCGACGGCAAGGTGCACCGTAAGGCACACGCCCGCGTCATCCGCGGTGGGATTCCGGTGTTCGATGGCAAGATGTCCACCCTCCGACGCTTCCACGAGGAGGTCGAGGAAGTCCGCACCAACTTCGAATGCGGCATCCGCCTCGGCGAGTTCAACGAATACCAGGAAGGCGACATCATCGAGTGCTACAAGCTCGATAAGGTCGCGCAAACCCTGTGATGGGTAAAAGCTGAAACGCTGAAAAGCTGAAAAGCTGATATTCAGGAGTCAGCGCCATCCATCATCTTATTTCAGCGTTTCAGTTTTCAGCATTTCAAAATTTACCAAATACGTGTCCCGCCGCATCGACAGAGTGAACGAACTGCTTCGCCGTGAAATTTCCACGGTGATCCAGCATGATTATGAATGGGACGGGAAACTCGTCACGGTCAGTGCCGTCGAGGTGACGCAGGATTTGAAAGAAGGCAGGGTGTGGATTGGTGTCATCGGCGGATCAGCTGAGCCGATCATCGATAAGCTGAATAAGGCACACGGAGCGATCCAGAAAGAGGTGATGAAACGCGTTGTCCTCAAATCCACTCCGGTGCTGCGCTTCAAGCACGATGACTCCGCCGTGCGTGGCGTTGAGATCGTAAACTTACTCGAAGAGGTGGACAAGCTTCCCAAGGCTCCCATCGTGGTGGAGGATCAATGACCCTCAAAACGACCCCATGCAGGTCACAAACCTTCAGCGTTTTAGATTCACTTTTTGTGGGGTTGATTGCATCGACAACTCGACACTTTTCATCCGAGCGGAGACAGCGTATCAACTGCCTACATGTCGCACGATTTGATCAGGATGGCGTTGGAGGAGGACATCGGGACGGGCGATGTGACCTCGCAATACTTCGTTCTGGATGACCGGCTGGCGCGGGCGTTCGTGACAGTGCGGAAAGAAGGCGTGATATCGGGCATGGCGATGGCGGCAGCGGTTTTCCTCGAGGTAGATCCATCATTAGTTGTTCAGGTGCTCGTGGCGGATGGGAGCAAGGTCGCGCCCGGAACGATGCTGATGAAAGTGGAGGGTAAGGCGCGGTCCATACTCACGGCGGAGCGGACGGCGCTGAATTTCCTGCAGCGCCTCTCCGGCGTGGCAACGCTGACCTCGCGATACGTTTCTCTCGTAAAACACACAAACGCGAAGATTCTCGATACTCGCAAAACGACTCCCGGCTACCGTGCCCTTGAGAAAAAGGCGGTGTTAGACGGCGGCGGCGTCAACCATCGCATGGGTCTCTACGACCGCGCGATGGTGAAGGACAATCATCTCGTCGCCGAGCGTGGGATCACTGCTTTACAAGAGGCGATCCGCAATCTCAATGAGGAGAAACCGCAAGTGGAGGTCGAGCTTGAGGCGGACAGGCTGGAGCAGGTAGAAGCATTCCTAAAACTCGAAGGAGTAGATTACATCCTGCTGGATAACATGAATCTAACGGATCTCCGCGAGGCGGTGGCGATGCGCGATGAGCGGCATCGCGTGAGCTTCGAGGCCAGCGGTGGGGTGAATTTGGATACGGTCGCGGATATCGCGGAAACCGGGGTGGATTTTATTTCCGTCGGCGCGCTGACCCACTCAGCTCCGGCGCTGGATATCGGGTTGGATTTCGTGGTGTTGGTATGAGCGCGTTTGATCATGTGGCGGCCTCGTTGCCCGATCCCTTCCGCATCCTCTGGCGGGAGACCGTTTCCTCGACGAACGACGAACTCCGCGCCCTCGCGGAAAAGAGAACGGCGGAGGGCTTGATCCTGATCGCGGACGAGCAGACGGCGGGGCGGGGTCGGCGTGGGGCGGCTTGGCTTTCACCGAAAGGGGAGAACCTAGCATTTTCCATCCTGCTGCGTCCCACCGAATCGAAGGCGCTGTGGCATCGGCTTTCGCTGGTGGCGGGGCTCGCGGTGGCCGATGCGTTGGAGGCTTATGTGCCGGCCGCGGAGATCAAGTGGCCGAACGATGTGCGCGTTTCCGAGAAAAAGATCGCGGGCATTCTGGTGGAGGCGGGGGCGGATTTCGTGATCATCGGGATCGGGATCAATGTGAACTCCACGGGCTTTCCCGAAGAACTCGCGGCGACATCTCTGCGGGAAGAACTCGGGGTGGAGATGGATCGTGCGGAGGTGCTGCACGGGGTTATCAACCGGCTTTCCCGCCGCGCCGGGGAGATCGGTGTGGGTTTCGAGGGGATGTTGAAATCGATCCGCGAGCGCTGCGCGTTGACAGGACATCGCGTCTCTTTCCTCTCCGCCGACAAGCGCCGCGAAGGTGTCGTGAAGGGCATAGGCACGGCGGGGGAGCTGCTGGTGGAGATCGATGGGGTCACGGAAAGCCTTGTGCAGGCGGATGAGGTGCGGATCGTTGGTTGAGATGGTTCTTGCGATACACGTATAGCAAGATAAACTCCCTTCATGCTCGCCATCCGCCTCGACCCAGAAATCGAAAAGCGCCTGAATGTTCTCGCGAAGAAGACCGGGCGCACCAAAACCTTCTATGCCCGCGAGGCGATCCTCGAACATCTTGAGGATCTTGAGGATATCTATCTGGCCAGGCAACGATTGGAGAGGCCGGGCAAAACCCACTCCGCCGAGGAGGTGAAGCGTGAACTGGGTCTATAGGTTCGACGACCGGGCATTGAAGGAACTCCGCAAGCTCGGCAAGAACGCGCAGCGTGACATCATCGCCTACCTCGATGATCGGATTGTCGGGGAGGGTGATCCACGCCGTTTCGGAAGAGGATTGAAAGCGGATCTCGCGGGGCTTTGGCGCTACCGGGTGGGCGATTACCGCGTTCTCTGCCAGATCCGGGACGGGGAGCTTCTGGTTCTCGTGGTTGCGGTCGGGCACCGCAGGGATGTTTACGGCTAAGGCGACTCATACCGCTTTCCCGGGAATGATCTTCTCCGGTCCCTGCACACCGAGTTTCGCCTCAAGGCGGCGGAGGGCGTAGATGAGAATGAAGGAAAGCTGCATGAGGAGATACCATGCGGTGAACTTGGAAAAATGGACGGGCTTCCAACTGTTTTCCTGACCGGGGTATTGCCACGCGCGGGCGGCGGTGCCGAGGTTCTCGGCGAGGTAGATGAAAAACGCGACTAGGCAGAAACCGATCAGTAGCGGCATCTTCAGCGTGCGGTTCTTCGGGGTGTAATGAATCCGAGTTTTTCGAAACACAATGGCTCCCACCATGATGAGCGGCCAGCGGATGTCGGGGAGGTAGTGATGGGTGAAGAAATTCGCGTAGGCGAAAACCGCGATCACTGCCGCGAGCCATAGCGGTGGGAATCCGGTGAAGGAGAAATGGAACCCCCGCCACGCGCGAGCCATGTAAGAGCCGACGGCGGAATACATGAAGCCGGTGAAGAGCGGGACGTTGGCGATGCGGAGGAAGGAGTTTTCCGGATACGACCACGAGCCGATCGCATCGGAAGTCTTGAATAGCTCCATCGCGGTGGCCATGAGATGGAAAAGGAAAATCACGCAGAGTTCCCGCCACGATTCGAATTTCAGGAAAATGAGAGCGAACTGGATGCCCACCGCGTAGAAGACGAGGAAATCATAACGAGCGAGTGAGATATCCGGATACCACAGCCGGGTGACAAGGATACCCGCGAGAAGGAGCGCTCCGAAAATGCAGGCCCACGCCTGTTTTAATCCGAACCACAGGAACTCATGAAGCGCGGGATAGCTGCGGGAGAGGGGAAGCAGGATTTTCTCGATAGAGGTCATAGCACAAATCCAGTGGAGCTTCCAACGTGGGCGAAGACCTCACCCGTAAAAAGGTTAATGCCGATTA
Source organism: Prosthecobacter debontii (assembly GCA_945883455.1). Taxonomy (GTDB): domain Bacteria; phylum Verrucomicrobiota; class Verrucomicrobiia; order Verrucomicrobiales; family Akkermansiaceae; genus Luteolibacter. Next base: position 1,750 of record CAMCXJ010000012.1, on the reverse strand, counting down.
AATTTTCCGAATATTTCCCGGTTGACAGCACGGGAACGGCTGCCTAATTTTCGCGCCCCTCTAGGTAGATGCGATTTAGCAGCCTCCGAGAGGATTTCCAAAACACGTAATGAAGACATTTTCCGCCAAGCCAAACGAGATCGAACGCAAATGGTATGTAATTGACGCCAAGGGCAAAGTTCTCGGCCAAGTAGCCGTTGAAGCCGCACGTTTGCTGCGCGGCAAACAGAAGCCCACTTTCACCACCCACGTTGATACCGGCGATTTTGTAATCGTGATCAACGCGGATCAGGTCGTGCTTACCGGCACTAAGGAGACCGACAAGATCTACACCCGTTTCTCGGGATACGTCGGTGGCAAGATCGTCGAAACTGCGCAGAAGTTGCGTGACCGCCGCCCAGTTCTTATGGTCGAGCGCGCTGTTTGGGGTATGATCCCGAAGACCCGCCTCGGACGTGCCCAGTTCGGCAAGCTCAAGGTCTATGCCGGCGAGGCGCATCCTCACGAGTCTCAGCAGCCCGTCGCCCACGAAATTCGCTGAGTTTAATTTTTCTCAATCATCATCATGCCTGCCACCGAAACAAAAAGCTCCACCGGCCGCCGCAAGACAGCGGTCGCCCATGTCTGGGTCAGCGAAGGAACCGGAGAAATGACTATCAACAGTCTTTCTTTCGAAGAATACCTTCCAACGATCGACCTCCAGAACTCCGTGATCGCGCCCTTCCAGACCCTTAACATGGTCAATAAGTTCGACGTGAAAGCCATCGTCAAGGGCGGCGGTAAGCACGCACAGGCTATCGCGATCCGTCATGCGATTTCCCGCTCGCTCACTCTCTTCGATCCCGCGCACCGCAAGCTGATCAAGCCGGAAGGTTTCCTCACCCGCGACCCACGGATGAAGGAACGCAAAAAGCCCGGTCGTCCCGGCGCTCGCGCTCGCTTCCAGTTCTCCAAGCGTTAATCTGGAAAGATCAAATCCGAAAAAGCCGCATCGCATGGTGCGGTTTTTTTGTGCGGATATTTTCGAAACTTCTTACTATCTCTGGAGTTTGAGGTGGGGTAAAAAAGATAATCATGAAAGGGAATATCTTGATTTCGGGAGTGGCGTTGGCGATCGGGCTAGGTATCGGTTTCGGCGTGGGAATATCGGGCGCTGGCTCTGCAGGTAATTCGGCGGGTGTCGAAGCGAATGCCAGGACGCGCTCGGGAGATCGATCTGGGGCGGGCGGCGATGGCGTTACCGCCCGTGAAAAGAAAGCCCGCTCTGTCGAGGATATTTACCAAAAGCCAGGGCAGAGTAACCGCATCCAAGGTCTACTCGATTTCTACTCGAACCTCAGCGCCGACCAGTTCTCTAGCGAGGCGGAGAAACTTGAAGCCCTTCCTTTCAATGAGCGCATCCTCGCATCCGTTCTTCTTTTCGGAAAATGGGCGGAGGTCGATCCGACAGCATCGATGGCATTCACTGATACCATGGGCTTCGCAGGAGCGTTCGTGCGTCCGACGGTCTTGCAAGGTTGGGCCAGCACGGATCCTGTCAATGCTGCGAAATACTACACAGAAAATCCCGCGCAGTTTGCGATGATGAACATGATGGGCGGCCGTGGCGCGCGCGGTATCGGTGGCCAAGGTGCGGCGGGAATCATTGCCGGCGAATGGGCGAAACAGGATCCAGCGGGTGCGATGGAGTGGGCTACCGGCTTGAAAGCGAACAACGCCGACGCGATGACAGCGGTGATTACACAAGTCG
>CAMCXJ010000011.1 GCA_945883455.1 Prosthecobacter debontii | reverse complement strand
AAAGGAAATCGGAATGCCACGCGATGGGTTGGTCGGGCCAAATGTCCGACATGCCCCAGAGCAGAGAGCCGAGCATCAGCAGCGCGCCGGGTATCGCAAGCAGCATGAAGCCGGGGAGGAAAAACAGGTCGATCATCACCAGCGCAAAGCCGAGGAAAAAGAACAGGGCGGCCTCATGTCCCGAGAGGCCCGCCGCGTGGTGGCCGAAGAAGACGATGGCGAGCAGCACGCCGCCGCCAATCCCGAACACGCCGAAGCCGGGCGTCTTGAACTCGATGAAAAGCAGCACCAACCCGGCGGCGAGGAGCAGCGGCGCGATAGCGGTGATGAACTGCGCAATTTTTTCCGACCACGTCACCTCAAGCCGGGTGGCGGTGTAGTTGCCTTTCCCCAGCAGGGTGTCCATCAGGCTATCGATATCCGGGGAAATGCCCGCGCCGAGCAGGGGCAGGGCGGGATCGCCGTAAGTTTTCATCGCCTCGGTGGCGGTGAGGGTGAGGAGTTCTTTTTTGGGCTTGAGAATTTCCTCCCCGATCTTGAGCACGAAGTCCTCGTCGATCATCGCGGAAAGGACTTCGCCGCGGTAGCCCTTGCCGTCGGAAATGGAGCGGACGCGGGCTTTCAGATAGGAGACGATCTTCGCTTTCATCGTCTCATCGATGTCCTCACCGCCGCCAGAAACGGGAGCCGCCGCGCCGATGATGCCGGACGGCGAGAAATGAATCTCATCCGTCCCGGCGGAAATGAGCGCGCCCGCCGAGATCGCCTCACTGTTCACGTAGGTGATGACTTTTCCGGGAAATTTCTCGATGGCCTTGAGCATGTCGAAGGTCACGTCGAGGCGACCGCCGGGAGTTTCCATATCGAGGATGACCGTGTCCGCGCCTTGTTCGATGGCCATTTTAAGGCCGCGGCGGAGGACATGGAGCTCCGGCGGCGCGATCTGCTCGCGGATGGGGATGATGACGACCTTGTGCTTCTTCGCAGGTGCGGATTTTTCCTGCGCTGGGAGGGCGGTGGGAAACATGGTAAGCAGGGCGAGCAGTAAGCGGAGGAGGTTTCTCATCGGTGGATGAGGGAATGAAGCATGGAACCGCGCCCGGGGAAAGGTTTCATCCGGTCACATGTCGCCCGGCGTGAAGCCCATGACGATATCGAATCGAGCCGCGAGCTCGCCGAGGCAGATGCCAATCACAACAAGCATGACCAGAATCCCGAGTATCGCCATCAGGAAGAGCATCGGCGAAAACTCGTCAACGGGCTCGATGGACGCCTGCATGGTGGCTGACAAAGCTGGGAAAGTCATTACAAGGAAAATTCCGAGCACGCGGTGTATTAGCTATTTCAGCCATCTATCGCCGTATTGTAAGCTTGGATAATGTCTTTTTTGGATAGGCTTTTAAAGGAAAGGTTCAGTCCGTCAAGGAAACCGAAATCAAGTTTTTCAAACACCTCCCTGACCCCTGGCTTCAGTTCTTTCACGTACCAATAACTACCCTTGGTAACTTCAAACACGTCTTTCGGCACGAAATTCGACCCAACCTGCGCGATCGCGAAGTCAAAATCGACCCTGAGGTTTAAGAGTTCTTCCTTTGAGATTCTTGATAAGTGGGCATGCTTCAGGTCAAAGTCCTCGTGGGTTAAATCGCGCGAAATGGTGGGGCGTTTTTTGTTGCGGCGCTCCCAGATTTGGAAAACGGATTTCACAGCGACTTTTTCGCCGCTAGGAGTCCTGAAATCGTCGCAGTCAAACTGCTCAACCAGGTGGAACCTTGAATCGACGCGATTGAAAAACGTGTCTTTGCGAAAAGTCCTTGGCAAGATGAAGGCTACGACCCTGCTGAATTGGCAGGCGCGGTTAACGAATTCCACGGCGAGCGAACCCCGCTGTCCGAACGGCGGATTCCCGATGGTCAAGATATTGTCCTCGAAGAGCGGCGGCTCCCAATGGAAAAAGTCGGCCTTAATGATTCCTTGAGCCATCGGATCGAGGTCGATGCCGATGCGATTTGATTCAGGTAAGATCGAAAAAAACGCCCCGTCACCGGCGGACGGCTCCAGAACCACTTTAAACGAAGCCATCTCGAAATGCTTTTCGACGGAGGCGAGACATTTAGCGGCGAGAACCCGACAGGTAAAAAACTGCTCAAGATCTACGGTTCGTTTTGCGCGTTGCATGTTCAAAAGATTACCTCTCAGATTTACCGATTGATCCCGTAGAATCCAAGTAGAAAGTTGAATTGAACAGCGGTAATATAGAGCGATGTTTTCGAGATTACTCCGGCAATCCCTGCGGTTTGACGGCAGCCGAGAAAGCCATTTGGTGACTTCACTCTTGAGGAAATCCTTGTGGATCCGCGTGAAAGTTCAACGTAGAAACGGTAGTCCTCGGCAATTTCGGCTTGAAAATTCGGATGATCCCCGATGCAGAAAACGAATTGCCCCACGATAGTTCCACCCTCGATATCGCCTTTCTTCGAATCGAAAAGGACACAGTTGAAGCAGGAAACCTTGTCATAGAAAGGCGTCTTCTCGATCTCGTTTAGATGCGAGAAATCCGAATGGCTAAGGGTTGTGATCCGGAGTGTTTGTTCAATCGCCCATTTGTCTTTTTTCCAGACGACCCTGGTGGATTTTAGCTCGCCATCCTCGAAATCGCGTTTAGCCCCGCAATTATTGGCGCCTCCAAGAAAAACTTCCAGCGCCCTGCCACGCCAATTTTTATCCTGTAACGACGCCGGGATTTTCCCGACCGCTCTGCCCATCGAAATGACCGGAAGCGCCATGCTCACACATTCCTCCAGAAGCGTCGTCCGCTCCTTAATTGTCGATGCCCGCTCTCCACTAAGGACGGATGCTGGCAGGTGTTTCGTTCGTAGTTGCTTTGCTAATTCAATGCTCATAAATCGCTGTAATGATTGATTGAGGCGTAACGCCCAACGCGCGGCTTAAGCGGAACAATGTTTCGAGGGTCATGCTCTTTTGGCCTCTCTCGATCTCACCCAGAAAATTTCTGTGGATATCTGCGCCTTCTGCCAAAGCCTCTTGGCTCAAGCTTTTCTGGAGCCTTAGTTTTCTAATGTGCTCGCCGAGCAAGGGTTGTGATTCCACGCCTCAGGCTACAAGCCACTGCAACACACTAAAGTGTTCAATCACTTGCGCCGGCCAACTGATCCCGAACAGTGGCTACTTACCCCGTCTGCTCCTGCTTGTGCCGGATGGTTTTGTCTGCATGATGCTTGTGTGGCGGCGAAAAATGAGACGAAAAGAGGATTACTGGTAGCTCCCGGCGCGGCGTTGAAGGAGCACTTCGGCTTTTCCGCTTTCCTCGACGGGCAGGAGGAGGTGATTTCTGAGATCGTCTCCGGGCGCGACGGGCTGGTGGTGATGCCGACGGGCTGGGTTTTGGTGATAGATGGGATGAATCGGGTTCAGCTTTGTCTCCGTTCGGAAAGAGTTTTGCTAAGCGGCTCACTCGGATTTTACTCCCGAATGGCCAGATTCCTATTCGATGACGGATATTCGCTGACCAATGATTCGGCGATCCGCGTTCCCCCAAGTGCCTTCGCAGCCGGTATCTCCAAAAGCAGCTCGAAGATACTCTTGTAATTTAGAAGATAGAACTCTAATTTTCAGAAATGAATTGGGAGCGCATGGCGAGAAAGCGGTTGCTGGAGTTATCGAGGGAATTTCCGGCGGTGGTGGTGGTGGGAGCGCGGCAGGTGGGAAAAACGACGTTGGCGCGGTCGGCGTTTTCGGAGGCTGCTTATAGAGATCTGGAGTCGCCCCTAATACGGCAGAGGTTTGCGGAAGATCCGGCATTCGAACTCGGGCAGCTCGGGGCGATGACCATCCTAGATGAGGCGCAGGCGGTTCCGGAACTATTTCCCGCACTGCGCGGGGCGATCGATGCGCGGCGTGCCGACGGGCAGTGTCATTTTTGCATCCTCGGGTCTGCGCAACCCGCATTGATACAGTCGGTTTCCGAATCATTGGCCGGGAGGATCGGGTTGCTGGAGCTCGACCCGCTGTCAGCGGCGGAGACCGGGCTGCCTGCCGAGAGGCATTGGCTGGCTGGCGGATTTCCGGAGGCTCTACGCGGGAATTTCAGGAACTGGTGGGAGCCTTATCTGAGCACGATTCTGCAGCGCGATCTCGCTGCCTACGGTTTCCGTCCGGATGCGATTTTCCTGAGGCGACTGTTGGCGATGCTCGCGGCGCAACAGGGCGGGCTACTAAACATGTCCGCGCTGGGAAACTCACTCGGTGTCAGCTACCACACGGTGCAGCATGGGCTGGATCTTCTGGAGGGGGTGTTCCTGATCCGGCGGTTGCCCCCTTACTTCCGAAATATTCGCAAGCGATTGGTCAAAGCACCCCGCGTATATATTCGAGATACCGGACTGTTGCACCATTTGCTGCACGTTTCGAACACCGGTGAGCTAGACAACCAGCCATGGCGCGGGGCTAGCTGGGAGGGTTTTGTGATCGAGGACATCATCCGCCGGGAGTTGCTGGAGCATCCGTTCACCCAATGCTATTTCTGGCGCACGGCGACGGGACAGGAGGTGGATCTGGTCTTGGATCGGGGCGACCGTAGAATCGCCATCGAGGTGAAGGCGAACAGCGCGGGAAATCCGCATGATGCGAGGAAGCTTGAAGCGATACTGGACGACATCGGAGCCTCCGAGGGTTGGCTGGTTGGGATGGGCGGGGAGTCGGTCGGGATGAGTCCGAGGGTTCGTTCGGTTTCCTTAGATAAGGTACCGGATTGGTTGCCTTGAAAATAGCATGACTTTCATAATCCCTCCATGGTTGCGCCGCGGGCGGGTTGCGCCCATGCTCTGCGGCGTGGCGGCGAAAAATGAGACGAAAAGAGGATTACTGGTAGCTCCCGGCGCGGCGTTGAAGGAGCACTTCGGTTTTTCCGCTTTCCTCGACGGGCAGGAGGAGGTGATTTCGGAAATCGTTTCCGGGCGCGACGGATTGGTGGTGATGCCGACGGGCGGGGGGAAATCCCTGTGCTTCCAGATCCCGGCGCTGTGTTTTCCCGGTGTGACCCTGGTGATTTCCCCTCTCATCGCGCTGATGAAAGACCAGGTGGATGCGCTGCATGCGCGCGGCATCGCGGCGACCCTGATCAATTCCACGCTGTCGTGGCCGGAACAGAAGGAGCGGCTCGACGGGATGCGCAGCGGCGAATTCAAGCTCGTCTATGTCGCGCCGGAGCGGTTCCGGGCGGAGAGCTTTTTGCGGGCGCTCGAGGGGGTGGAGATCTCGCTGTTCGCGATCGACGAGGCGCACTGCCTCTCTCAGTGGGGGCATGATTTCCGGCCGGACTACATGCGGCTGGGGAAGGCGCTGGACAAGATCGGCCGCCCGCAGTGCGTGGCTCTAACAGCTACTGCGACTCCCGTAGTTCGCGAGGACATCCTGAAAACCCTCGGCCTGCGCGAACCCTTCGAGCGCGTCAGCGGTTTCTCGCGGCCCAACCTTTCGCTAGCGATCACGCCAGTGGAAAAGGCGGCGCAGAAGGACGAGCGGATCCGGGCGGTCATCGCCGCCCACAAGACCGGGATCATCTACTGCGCGACGCGGAAAAAGGTGGATCTCGTTTCCGAAACACTCGCAAGCTGGGGCCTGAAATGCGTGGCCTACCACGGCGGCATGGGCGACGCCGAGCGGGTCAAGGCGCAGGAGATTTTCATTTCCAAAAAGGTCGATGTCGCGGTGGCGACGAACGCGTTCGGGATGGGCATCGACCGCGGCGATGTGCGTTTCGTGATCCACTACGAAATCCCCGGCAGCGTGGAGGCTTACTACCAAGAGGCGGGCCGCGCGGGGCGGGATGGTGAGGCGGCGGTGTGCGAGCTGCTTTTCAATTACGCCGACACGCGCACGCAGGAATTTTTCATCGACGGCGCGAATCCCTCGGCGACGACCGTGCGGCAGATTTACCAATACCTGCTCAACGAAGCGGACAAGAACCATGAGGTGTTCCGGACGCTGGAAGACATCGCGGAGCACGCGGATGTGAAAAACTCCATGGCGGTAGGCAGCGCGCTGACCATTCTCGCGCGGGGGCGTTTCATCGAGCGGTTCGATGTGCAGGGGAAACGGATGCGGGGCACGCGTTTGCTCAAGCCGGATACCTTGGCGCGCGATCTCGCCATCGATGAGAAGGCGATGGAGGAAAAGGACACCCGCGACCGCGAGAAGCTCAAGGCGATGGTCGAGATGTGCTATGCGCGGACATGCCGACAGAAGTGGATTCTCGAGTATTTCGGCGAGGCCAACGCCTCGACCTGCGGGAACTGCGATGTCTGCCGGGAGCGCAGCGCGGGGGATTTCCGCAAGCCGACCGCGGAGGAGGAGCAGATGGTTAGGAAAGCCCTAGCCGGCGTGGCGCGGATGTCGCGGCGTGGCGTGGCGGGCTGGGAGGGGATTTACGGGAAGGGTAAAATCATCCAGATGCTTTCCGGCAGTAAATCCCAAGAAATTTTAAGCAACCGCCTCGACCGACTCACCACCTACGGCATCCTCGCTGACAAGACGACCGGCTACCTCAACGCCCTGTTCCGCTCGCTGGCCGAGGAGGGGCTAGTCATCACGCAGACCGGCGAATACCCGCTCATGACCCTCTCCCCGCGCGGCGAGGCGGTAATGCTCGGCAAGGAACCCTTCGAACTCCGCTGGCCCGATGAGGTCGCAAAACCGGAGGGGCTTTCTGAAAAGGATTTCGACCCGCAACTTTTCACGATGCTCAAGGATCTGCGGTTTCGGATCGCGAAAAAGGACAGCGTGCCGCCCTATGTAATTTTCTCCAACAAAGTACTCGAAGCGCTCACCCGATACATGCCCTCCAGCGTCGCCGAGGCGATGGCCATCCCGGGCATCGGCGAGGGGAAGGCCCAGACCTACCTGCCGCCTTTCCTGGAAATGATCCGCACCTACCGTGCGATGCGCTAGCTAAGTCGTCCCGGACAGCAATTGTCATATCCTTAAATTGGCAACAGAAGCTATTGCCTTGACGCTGCCGAGCTGCGAGTCCTTCATCCGTGGACATCCGAATCATTATGATCCACTCCACCTTCTCACTCCTGCGCCTTGAAACATTCGCGTCCCGCCTAGCCCTTGTCGTCATGGTTTTTGCAGCGACCTTCACCGGGCGTCTTCATGCCCAAGACTTCGAAGGAAAAAACATTACCGAGGTCGCCGTCCGCTACCGGGGTGCAAAAACAATCGATGAGGCAAGAATCCGTAACCTGATGTCGACCAAAGCGGGCGCGCAATACCGTGCGGAGCGTTTGGACAACGACATCAAGTCCCTATTTAATTCAGGCTTCATTGACGATGTCCGCTTCCTTGCCGAGCCAGTCGGCGCCGGTGTCCGCGTGATCGCGGATGTCCTCACACGCCCCGCTATCAACGGCGTGGGTTTCGTCGGCGCCACCGTCTTTTCCGACCAGAAGCTCGCCAAGGAAACCAAGCTGAAGTCCGGCGGCTCGATGAGCGATTCCGAGATCCTGGAAGCCCGCCGTAACATAGAAAAATACTACCAAGGCTACGGCTACCCCGATGTATTGGTAACCCATCGCATCCAGGAAACCGGCCAGGCCGGCCTTTCCGACCTCATTTTCGTGATCGACGAGGGAACCAAAAATGAAGTCCGTAAAATCCGCTTCGAAGGCAATACGGTGTTCACTACGCCCGAGCTAAAAAAGGAGATGAAAACTAAGGAAAAGGGCTGGTTCTCGTGGCTCACGAAGTCGGGTCGCTTCGAATCCTACCAGCTTGATGAAGATCTCGACGCCGTTCTCGATTACTACCGTAGCAACGGCTATCTCCGCGCCAACAGCTCGGGCATGCGCCGCGATCCGGTCGGCGACGGTCGTGTGGATCTTATCATCCCGATCAGTGAGGGTGAGAAATACACGGTCGCGGGAGTAAGCTTCGGTAGTATGACAGTTTTCAAGCCCGAGGAACTTTACCCGTCCATGACTCTGAACGGAGACGATGCCTACTCCTCCGCGAAAATGCGCGACGACATCAAGACAATCCGCAGTTTCTACGGCTCGCGCGGTTACGCTGACGCCCTCGTTTCCCCGGACATCAAGGACGCCGGCCCGAACCGGGTTACTGTGAAATACCAGATTACCGAAGGCTCCCGCTTCAAGGTAGGACGCGTGAACATCCAGGGCAACACCAAGACCAAGGACAAGGTGATCCGCCGCGAGGTGCCTCTCAATCCTGGCGATTGGTTCAATACCGTGGAACTTGAGACCACCAAGGCGCGTCTGGAAAACCTCCAGTATTTCGGCGACGTGCAGGCCACAGGCAACCCCGGTGGATCGGGATATCGCGATGTGGACATCCTCGTCGAGGAACGCAACACTGGATCGGTCGGTGTGGGTGTCGGCTTCAGCTCCATTGATAACGTCGTCGGCTTCCTCACCCTTGAGCAAAGCAATTTCGACATCATGAACCCGTGGAATTTCACCGGCGGCGGCCAACGCTTCGGGATGAGCCTACGCGCGGGTTCCGAGCGCAGCGAGTTCAGCGTATCGCTTGTCGAGCCCTGGTTCCTCGACCAACGCCTTGCCCTCGGTGGCGAGCTTTTCTACCGCCAGTCCCAATACTTCAGCGATGTCTATGAGCAAACCAATGCAGGTGGATCTATTTACATCCGTAAGCCGCTCACGGAGAAATCTTCCCTGAAACTGGAATACCGCCTTGAGGAGGTTGGGATCGACGTGGAAGCGGGAGCCAGCCCCGCCTTCGCCGCCGAAGACGGCGATTACCTCCGCAGTGCGGTCACAATGAATTATCTCTATGACAACCGCGACAGCACGATCATGACTCGTACAGGCGAGCGCTTGGATGTGTCTCTTGCCATGGCGGGCGCGATTTTCGGCGGTGACGTGGACACCCTCACGCTCTCCGCGCAAGGCGCGAAATACTGGAACCTCAAGTGGGACTCGATTCTCTCCCTCAACGGTGAAATCGCCTTCGTGGATGCGATTGACGGCGACGTGCCGATCTTCGAGCGCATGTTCCTTGGCGGTGGCAGGACGCTCCGCGGCTTCGAGTTTCGGGATATCGGCGGAGATCGCGACGCTGCATCCGGCGAGGTTCTGGGCGGTCAGTCGCTCGCCTTCCTCACCGTGGAATACACCGTTCCCATCATCGAAACGGTGCGCGCCGCCGTGTTTTATGATACAGGCTTCGTAAACTCTGACTCCTGGGACATCGGGCCGGACGATGTCTACAGCGACATCGGCCTCGGTATCCGCCTCAAGCTGCCGATCAGCCCAGTCCCACTTGCTCTCGATTATGCCATCCCCGTGAGCTCTCCTGACGATGACGCGGACAAGGGCGGCCAGTTCAACTTCTACCTAAACTACGAGTATTAGGTCGTAGTCCGGTGTTTTTCGGAAACGGGATGCCCTTCGCGGGGTATCCCGTTTTTGTTTCGGCACGGAGCCTAGCCGTTGCCTTCCCGTTTCCCCCTCTCCCGGCGCAGGGCTTCGATCGTCACGCGCGGGCGCAGCATGAACCGTCCCGTAAGATAACCCGCCAACGAGCCACCGAGGTGGCAGGCATGGCCGATGCTGAAAAGACCGGGTAAGAGATCGGCAAGCTGTGAGCCGAGCCGCGCCAACGGTCCGGTGGGTAGATCTGGATTCATAAGCGCGAAAATCAGATTCGCGAGGATCACGCCCATGCCCAGCGATCTCCCGCTCACAAAAAAGGGAAAGTATCGCGACTCCGGCGAAAGCGTGGTGAGCAGCGCAAGGAACGCGAAGCACATGGCCGAAGAGCCGACCAGCCTCTGCGAACCGAAGCCAAGGCTTGGCGAGAGCAGGAGGAAAAACAACCCGCCCGCCAGCGCGGCGGTGATGGCCACAAGGCGTATCGTCCTTTTCCCCGCGATGTGCTCAACTTTCGATCCCAGCAGCAGGATGGCCGCGCCATTGAGAAGCAGATGCGGCCAATCGGCATGGATCAGGGCGTAACTGAGCGGCTGCCAGAAATCGCCGGATAGGAAATTCGGTTTCGCCAGCCCGAGCAGGATTTGAGCCTGCGTGAGCTTGTCCGGTGCGCTGTGTCCCGGGGGTAATACGAAATCCCAGATGACCGGAACCGCCTGGATAAGAATGAGAATCCACAGGATCTGCCACGACGCCTTCGCATCACGCAAATGCCGGAACCCACGCGCAAACCGCCCGCCCGCGCCTCCCATTTCCACAATCGTTTCTGGTGAGGCAGGAGGAAACATGGAAGCGGATTTTTTCCGTTAAAACGTTAAAATTTATTGGTGCTGGTTGATCGGGCGATGTTCCGACAGCGCCTGTTTGGAATTGAATTCAAACCAACCAACACCATGTATAATCAGATAGGGACGCAGGCACCGGCGCAAGCTGGTATTGAGGATTTTAGCGGGATTTTCCAAGAACAGCTTCGAGGCATAGTCCGCGATGGGCTACTTGCGAGCGCATGAACCGCCTTCGCAAGGTGCAGGGATCTGAGGCAGGCGAGGAGGCGTTCGGAGAGTTGCTGACCTACGTGAGAAGCAAGAACCTTGCCGCGGCGGAGTGTCTGGAAAATCGTAGAGGAGGGGATTCTTGCGTTTCATCGCCTCAACGTGCCGGCGACACTCAACGTGACATTTCTCAGCACCAACCACATTGAGAACGTGATGCGCAACACGCGTGGGACGCTCGGCAAGGTGTGTCGCTGGAACCAGCAGACCGATCAGTTAACCCGCTGGATGGGAGTGGCTCTGCTGTGGGCGCAGGAAGGCTTCCGTCGTGTTCGGGGGCACAAGGAACTGGGGGATCTGGCCGCCGCGCTGGGAAGCGCCGGTTCCGCCGCCTCGTCGCTCCGCTCCTCATCGGCTCCACCGGCCCTTCCCAGCGCGGGAGATCATTCGGAGCTTGCAGGTGAGATCGGATTCTCCTATCACGGCGAAAATCGACTGGAACTCGCTGGTGGTTATTCTAGTCTCTCAACCAACCCTGAACTCGAAAGAAACGCCATGTCTGTCGTAGAAAAATTAATTGCTCAAGGCCGTGTCGAAGGTATTTCCCAAGGCCGCTCGGAGGGCCGCTCGGAGGGTTTATGTATTGGGAAAATTCAGGCGTTCGAGGAATTTCTCGAAAAACCCCAAACCTCTCGCGAGTTTCTAGAGGCTATGCCCCTCGCTGAGCTGGAAGTGCTTCATCAAAAGCTTCATCAGGAATGCGAGTTGCGTTTCAAGCGCAGTTGAAACGCAGAAACTGCGACTGGTTATGCCAACCCGCATTCCAAGTAAACGCAACCTCCATCTATCATGAAACTCTTACGCCTCCTCGCCTTATCTATCACATTTATCACATCCGCCGCCGCCCTCGAACTCGGCGCGCCTTTCGCCGATAACGCCGTGCTCCAGCGCGACATGACAGCTCCGGTGTGGGGTTGGAGCAAGCCAGGCACCGAGGTCGCGGTGAAATTTTCCGGACAAGAGAAAAAGGCGAAGGCTGGAGCGGATGGAAAATGGATGGTCGAGCTGGCCCCCCTGAAAGCCAGCGCGGAGCCTGCGGAGATGGTTGTCCAGGAATCAGGGGACGGGGGACAGGGATCAGGAAAGATAGTCACTCTCAAAAACATCCTCGTCGGCGAGGTCTGGATGGCTTCCGGGCAGTCGAACATGCAGTGGCTCGCCTCCAAAAGCTCCGTCTCCACCCTCGTGAACCAGCTCACGGAAAAGGGCGAGAAACCGCCGATCCGCGAGTTCGAGGTGAAAAGCGTCTATGCCGCCTTGCACCCCATCGAGCGCGCCACCGGCGAGTGGAAGATCGACGACTACGGCAACTACAGCGCCATCGCGTTCGCGTTCGCGCTCAAGATACACCAGGAAACCGGCGTGCCCGTCGGCATCCTCAACTGCTCCTTCAGCCAGACCAGCATCGAGTCCTGGGTGCCGCGCGAGGGCTTCGCGGGCGGCACGAATGATTACACGAAATCCGTCCACAAAAAAATTCTCGAAACCGACCCCACCGCCCCCGAGCACAAGGCCGCCTGGGATGCGTTCTACGCGGAGTTGGAAAACTCGATCAAGACGAACGCTGAACTCGTCGCCGCCGGAAAACCCGCACAACCCGTTTCCGCCAAGCCTCCCGGCAACCTGAACGGCAACCGCGACGCCTCGTGGATGTTCAACGGCCGCCTCAGCCCCGTGATCCCCTACGCGATCAAGGGAGCGATTTGGAATCAAGGTTATGCGAACATGGGAGCGGGCCTCCAATACTACCCGAACCTCCAAAGCCTCGTCCGCGGCTGGCGCCTCAAATGGAACCGCGACGACCTGCCGGTGTATTTCAACCAGTTCTACTGCCCGGGCAACCTCAGCACCTCCAACACATACTTCCCTGACACCGGCCCCACCGCCGAGATGCGCCTCGGCACCTTCATGGCCCGCGACATCCCGCACACCGGCATGGCCAGCCAGATCGATATCGAAGGCGCGATCCACTACTACCAGAAAACCCTCTCCGGCCAGCGCCTCGCCCTCCACGCCCTGAAAAACCAATACGCCAAGGACGTCATCACCGACGGTCCGATGTTCAAATCCTACTCTGTAATAAGCGGGGAACTCACCGTCGAATTCGACCACGTGGACGGCGGCCTCGTCGTCGCAGAAACCCTGACCAACTCCGCCAACAAGGCCTCCGAAACCTGCGACGGCAACGCCACGCCAAAGCTGATCGCCGACGGCGCGGCGCAGGTGAAACATTTCTGGCTGGCCGGAGAAGACCGCGTCTGGCACCCGGCTACGGTGAAAATCGATGGCACGAAAGCCGTCGTCACCTCGCCCGCCGTGAAGTCCCCGCGCGGCGTTTCCTACGGCACCGGCGGCATCGGTTTCCGCCCCGCCCTCTACAACAAGGCGCTCCTGCCAATGACGCCTTTCATCCACTACGACAACAAACCCGTCACCAGCGAAACCTGGCCCGACAAGCCGATGAAGATCGAGGGCGTGACACCCGATCCCAACGCGGGCGGCCTGCTCCAGCAATACGCCAAGATGCCGATCGTCAGTTCGCAGTTCGACGACAACGCCGTCCTCCAGGCCGACGCGCCGGTCGCCTTCTGGGGCTCCGCCCTGAACAACGAATGGCTCCCCGAAGCTCCGGGCGAGAAAACGATCCACTTCAGTTTCAACGGCACCGAAAAGACGATCCCCGTCACGCCGGACATGAAGGAGTGGCAGATCATCGTGCCCGCCATGCCCGCGAGCGCCGAGCCGAAGACCCTCAAGGTCACCCTGAAAATCAACGGCGAGACCGCCCGCGAACACATCGCGAAAAACATCATCATCGGCGATGTGTGGTATGTCGCCGCGTCGGCTGTCTTGCCGAAAATGGAGGTCACGGAAAAATCCGCCCAACCCGTCCGCATGATGATCCGCATGGCGAAGGGTTCCACCTCGCCGATGCCGCGCCGCTTCAGCGTAGCCACCTCCACCACGCCGAAAAACCGCTTCGCCTCATTTTGGGAAGACGCCAACGGTTTCTCCGCCGCCCTTGGAAACCGCCTCGCCGCCAAGGCGGGAAGGCCCGTCGGGATCATTTTTATGCAAACCATGCAAGAAAAGGGCAAGCCGGACGCATCCATCAAGGAATGGATCGCCCCCGAGCACCTCAACCTCGCCCCGAGCCTGAAGACCGATTACGAGGAGCTCGCCTCGATCCGTCCGGGCAACGCGATTTATGATGCGAACATCCGCCGCCACATCGCCGATTGGAAGTCGCTCTGGAGCGGATACGTCACGGAAATGATGGCCACCAAACGCGTCCCCGACGGCGTGCCGTGGGGCACCTATCCGACCATGGGCAGCTCGGTGAAAACCAAGGCCTCGCAGACCTACAACGTCCTCACCGTCTCCTTCACTCCCGCCGCGCTCAAGGGCATCGTGTTCCTCACCGGCCCGGACATGGTCGCGGAAGACCAGGGTGCCCTCTACGGCGAGCAGCTCACCGCGCTGGCGACCTCGTGGAAGGAACGCTTCGGCGGCGAACCCACCTTTTTCCACACCGTGCCCGACAAATCCCTAGCGCTCAAGATCACCGCACCAACCGACGATCCCGGAAAACTCGTCCCCATCCCGGTCAAAGCATGGGATGATTTCGAGTCGGTTCTCAAAATCCTCGAAAACACAGGCAAGTGACAAGTCTGCGATGCCTGCTCGCGCTGCTGACCCTTCACCCGGCGGCGGCGGATTCCGGTCCACGCTTCGGGCTGTTGGAAAGCATCGATGTCGCGCCGGTGGTGTCGGATTTCAGCGTGGGCTTTGACCTCCTCACCAGCAGCAATCGCCAATACGTCGCCTATTACGACGCGCAACGGCGAATGACCGTCGCCTCCCGCCTGCTCGTCTCGAAACAATGGATCTATCAGGTGCTGCCCTCAAAGGTCGGCTGGGATTCGCATAACTACATCACCATGGCGCTCGATTCGGAAGACCATCTCCATGTTTCCGGAAATCTCCACGCCGATCCGCTCGTCTATTTCCGCACGGAAAAAGCCGGCGACATCCTTTCCCTGAAACCCGCCGTGATGACCGGTGAACTGGAGGACAGGACGACCTATCCGAGGTTCCTCAATGACCTCGACGGCAGGCTAGTGTTCACCTACCGCGAAGGCGGATCAGGCAACGGAGTCAACCTCTTCAACCGCTACGACACCGCCACCCGCACCTGGTCGCGCCTGCTCGACAAGCCGCTATTCGACGGCGAAAGGCTTCGCAGCGCCTACGCCTCCTTGCCATCGCTAGGGCCGGACGGTTTGTTCCATATCCATTGGGTCTGGAGGGACACGCCCGACTGCGCGACGAACCAGCATCTTTCCTACGCGCGCAGCCGCGATCTGATCGCATGGGAAACGGCATACGGGAAAAAACTCGAACTCCCGATCCGTTACGGCCAGTCCGAAGCGATCGTCGATCCCATCCCCGCGGGCGGTGGCATCATCAACGGTGGCCACCGCCTCGCATTCGATTCCGCGAGGAAACCGGTGCTCACTTACCACAAGGCAGACGCCGCCGGAAACATGCAGGTTTTCATTGCCCGCCCCGGCCCGGGGAAATGGGAAAGCCGCACCCTCACCGATTGGAAAACGCCCATCCATTTCAGCGGCGGCGGATCCATGCCCTTCATCGGGATCACGGTCAGCATCTCGGAAATCGCGCCCGGAGTCCTCGGCGTCGGATACCGCCACAAGGATCACGGCAGCGGCACGATCCAGCTCGATGCCACCACGCTTCTTCCACTGGAGCGGAAAATCCCCCAACGCCCCTATTTTCCCAACTTGCTCAACCGCATCGAAAGCGATTTTCCCGGCATGGAAATCCGCCGCATCTCCCGGCTCGATGAACCCGGCCCCGACGGCCACGCCTACCTGATCCAATGGGAATCCCTCGGCCCGAACCGCGACAAAAAGCCGCCCAATCCGCTGCCTACTCCTTCCATGCTCCGCTTGCACAAACTCAAACCCACTTCCGGAGGCTGACCGCCTACGCCAGTGCGCACGCCAGCCTGATCGCAGCGATCATCGATGCAGGGTTCGCCTCGTCATTCCCCGCAATGGAAAACGCGGTACCGTGATCCGGGCTGGTGCGCGGCTTCGGCAGGCCGAGCGTGACGTTCACCGCCTCGTCGAAATCCAGCAGCTTCAGCGGGATCAATCCCTGGTCGTGATACATCGCGAGCACGGCATCATATTTCCCCTGCGCCGCATCGCGGAAAATGGCGTCCGGCGCATGTGGCCCGGTGAAGCTTGCGAGGCCGGTTCCGTTCAGCGCGGAAATGGCGGGCGCGATGACGGATTTTTCCTCATCACCGAACGCGCCGTTTTCGCCGGCGTGCGGATTGAGCCCGCAAACGGCGATGCGCGGGGCTGCTATCCCCTTTTTCCGCAGGAACTCTGCCGTGAGCTTCCCGATCCGAAAAATGCCTTCAACCGTTAGCAAGCGCGGCACATCGGCGAGGGCGTTGTGGATCGTCGCGAGGCCGACTGTTAGAGTCGACCCGGTGAGAAGCATTCCGTAATCACCGCAACCGAAGGCATCCGCATAAAACTCCGTCTGCCCGGGAAATGGGAAACCAAGCGCCTGCAAACCTTCCTTCGATACCGGCCCCGTGACCACCGCGGCCGCCACCGTTTCACGCAGTAGCCGCACGCTTTCCTCCAGCGCATCGAGCGCCGCCCGCGCGGATTCGCGGGTCGGTTTCCCCGGCACTCCCGCCGCGCGATCCCCGATCACGCGGAAAGCGAAGCCCACCGGCAGTTTCCCGGAAGCCAGCGCGGCATCGATGACCTCCGGCCCGATCCCCGCCGGATCGCCAAGTGTGATGAGAATTTCAGGCACGGGCTGGATATGGACGTTGAAAGCCGCGGCGGCAAGTTGGAAGCTCTGCCCGGATGCTGAACGAAAACACCAAAGACCGCTTCGGCGGCATCGCGCGGCTCTACGGCGCGCGCGCGCTGGAGAGCTTCGTGGCGGCGCGGGTGGTCGTGGTCGGAATCGGTGGGGTCGGCTCGTGGACGGTCGAGGCCTTGGCGCGCTCGGGCATCGGGAAAATCCGGATGGTCGATCTCGATGAGATCTGCATCACCAACGTAAACCGCCAGCTCCACGCGATGGACGGCCAGATCGGGCGGCAGAAAACGGCAGCAATGGCCGACCGCGTCCGTGCGATCAACCCAGATTGTGAGCTGGAGGTGATCGAGGGATTTTTCACCGAACGCTCCGTGGAGGAAGTACTAGGCGGCGAAGTGGACGGCGTGATCGATGCGATCGACTCGATGAAACACAAGGCTCTCCTGCTCGCGGAGTGCAAGCGGCGCGGGCTGCCGGTGGTCACTTGTGGCGGAGCGGGCGGGAAACGCGATGCCACCCGGATCAGCGTGCGCGACCTCGCTTTCTGCGGAAAGGACGCGCTGCTTCATCAGCTTCGCAAAACCCTCCGCAAAGATCATGGATTCGCCGCTGTTCCGATGGGTTCCACGCCGCAACCCATGGGCATCCCCGCCGTTTTTTCCCAGGAATCCCCCGTCTATCCCGGCCACGACGGCGAAGGCTCCTGTCATCGCCCTGATGACACCGACATGCGCCTCAACTGCGCCACCGGCTACGGCACCGCCACCCACGTAACCGCCTCCTTCGGAATGATCGCAGCAGGCGCGATGCTGGATCTGCTGGTCGGCAACTGAACGAAGGGCGAAGCCTTGAACTGCTCCAGCCTGCTGGAGCTTTCGGCCATGCAACCCGCTGCGAGCCGGACGGAATTGGCAACTTTCAGCGCGATCACTTCCCAGTCCACCGCCGTTAACAGCAGGCTGTCTCACACCTTCGGCAGGACAATCCTGAGCCGCTGCCCGGATTTTGCGATTGGCTCATCTTTTAAAAGAGTTTCACCATCTATTCGCTTCCCTGCAAAATAGTGATAAGATCCCACATGTCTTCCAAAACGATGCTTCAGACAATTCCGCTCATCCTCCTGATCCTGCTGGTGGTCATAATCTTGATCCCAGCCTGCGCCCCGAACCCAAATACCTCGGCGCGCGTATATTAATACAACAATGCTCTGGCAAAATCAGCCGGAGACTCCATTTCCGAGGACAACCCAAAAGCAGCATCCGGCATCAAGGCATTCCAAACATTTCTAACAAAAATCCCGGACAAGGGTTATGTCCGAGATAACACCGCCAAGGTTTACGCCCCGGATGCTTATCTCAACGACACCCTCGTCACCCATCACGGCCCAGAGGAAATCATGACTTATTTCCACGCAACCGCCGACACTATGACCAGCTACGAGGTCACGATCAATGACACCGCCAGCTCCGGCAATGAACACTACGTCCGCTGGACTATGGTTTTCTCCGCACCCAAGCTCAATGGCGGCAAGCCCGTCGAATCGGTGGGCATGTCACACATCCGTCTCAACGCCGATGGCAAAGTAGTGATGCACCAGGATTTCTGGGACTCCGGCACGAACATCTACGGCCAGATTCCAGTCCTCGGCGGGGTCATCGAATCCATCCGCCGCCGTTTCGAAAAATAAATTCCACAACCCATGACTCCTCGTATCAAGGCTCTAACGACCCTCCTTGGCCAATGGTGGGACTCTGACTACCGCGCCCCCGGCTCGCCCGATCCCTCCACGCTGCCCGATAAGGTCGATTGGCAGCGCACCCTTCCTTTCATTTTCCTGCACCTCGGCTGCCTCGCGGTGTTCTGGGTCGGCATCAGCCCAGTGGTGGTCATCACGGCGGCCGCGCTGTATTTCATCCGCATGTTCGCGATCACCGGCTTCTACCACCGCTATTTTTCGCACCGCAGCTACAAGACCTCGCGCACCTTTCAGCTTTTCCTCGCCATACTGGGAAACACCTCGATGCAGCGCGGCTCCCTCTGGTGGGCAGCCACCCACCGCCACCACCACAAGCATTCCGACGAAGAGGAGGACATCCACTCGCCGCGCGTCAGCGGATTCCTCTGGTCCCATATCGGCTGGCTCACCTCGAAACGGAATTTTCCCACCAACTACAAGGCCATCCCCGATCTCGTGAAATTCCCCGAGCTCGTTTTTCTGAACCGCTTCGATCAGCTCGTCCCCATCGCCTTCGGTATCGTTATGCTCGCCATCGGCTGGGCGCTGGAAACGTTTGCCCCATCGCTCGGCACGACGATGTGGCAGTTCTTCGTTTGGACTTTTTTCATCTCCACTACCGTCCTGCTCCACGGCACCCTGTTCATCAACTCCCTCGCCCATGTCTGGGGAAAACGAAAATTCGACACCGAGGACGACTCCCGCAACAACTTCTTCCTCGCCCTCATCACCCTCGGCGAGGGCTGGCACAACAACCACCACCGCTTCCCGCACTCCACCCGCCAGGGCTTCCTCCCCCACGAGATCGACCCCACCTACTACATCCTTCGTATCTTGGACAAATTCCGCCTCGGCTGGGAACTCCGCCCCGTCCCCCAGGCCGTGATGGAAGAGGCAAAAAGACTCAAGACTTGAAGACACAAGACACAAGAAAAGAGAGCATAAGCACGGCTCCGCGTCCCTTTGCGACCTTTGCGGCTTTGCGGTGAAATTCTTCCCCTAATAACTTCTAACAAATAACCTCTAACAATTTTGCCCCGCAAAATCGCCATCATCGGCACCGGTATCTCCGGCCTCGCCTGCGCCCATTTCCTCCAAGGGGATTTCGACCTCACCCTCTTCGAAAAAGACGACCGCATCGGCGGTCACTCGAACACCGTGGAGGTTCCGGAAAACGGCAGGATGCTGCCGCTCGACACCGGCTTCATGGTTTACAACGAGGTCACCTATCCGCACCTCACCCGTCTTTTCAAGGAACTGAATGTCGCCACGAAGCCGACCGCGATGTCCTTTTCCGTGCAACACATGCTCGCGGGCATGGAGTTCAACGGCGGCTCCGTGAACCTGCTTTTCTCACAGCGGAAAAATCTCCTGAGCCCGCGCTTCTGGAAAATGCTCCTCCAGATCAACCGCTTCAACAAGGAGACCATGGAGGAACTCGCGAACCCTAAATTCGCCGACCTTTCGCTCGCCGATTACGTCAAGGCGCGCGGCTACGGCCGCGATTTCCTCGAATGGTATCTCTCCCCGATGGCCGCCGCCGTCTGGTCGTCCCCGCCGGAGCGCATCGATTCCTTTCCTGCCCGCACCCTCATGCGCTTCTGGCACAATCACGGCTTCCTCGGCCTCGATACCCAGCACCCCTGGCGCACCGTCAGCGGCGGCTCCCGCGAGTATGTGAAAAAAATCACCGCACCCTTCGCAGACCGCATCGTGAAAGGCAACGCCGTCACCGCCGTCAACAGAACCACACTCACCCTCGCCGATGGATCATCGCACGTTTTCGACAAAGTCATCTTCGCCTCGCACGGTGACCAATCCCTCGCGCTTCTCGCCGCACCCACCCCGCTCGAAACCGAAATACTCACCCCCTTCGAATACCAGCCGAACACCGCCGTCGTCCACACCGACCCCCGCTTCATGCCCCGCACACGCCGCGCCTGGGCATCCTGGAACTACCACATCTCTAGAAGCGGAAAGCACTCCACCCACTACTGGATGAACAACCTCCAGGGCGTATCCGAAAACGAAAACTACTTCGTCTCCATCAACCCGCCCGAGGGCATCCCCGAGGAAAAAATCATCCACCGCCTCGACTACGAGCACCCCCTTTTCACCCAAGCCGCCATCAACGCCCAATCCCGGATCACCGAACTCCACGAAGCCGCCCGCACCACCCACCGCCACTACTGCGGCGCATGGCAACGCTATGGCTTCCACGAAGACGGCATCTGGTCCGCCTACTGTCTCTGTGAGGAAATCCTCAACCGGGATCCGTGGTTATGAGCGCGACTTCCCTCTACGAATGCGCCGTGAACCACACCCGCACCTCCCCGAAGAAACACGCCTTCACCTACCGCGTCTTCATGCTCGCCATCGACCTCGATGATTTCCCGAAACTCCCCCTGCTCTCCAGAAACCGCTTCAACCTCTTCTCCATCGACGACCGCGACCACATCCATACCGACCCGGAAAAATCCACCCGCGAAAACCTCACGGCCTGGCTCGCTGAGAAAGGAACCGAAATTCTCGAAGACGCCCGCATCACCCTCCTCACCTTCCCCCGCGTCCTAGGATACGCCTTCAACCCCGTATCCTTCTACTACATTTCCAGTAAATTCGGCGAACCCATCGCCGCCGTCGCCGAGGTCACCAACACCTACCGGGAAATGAAGCTCTTCCCCCTCGGCGTGCCGGACACAGATGGAAAATTCGACTGCCTGATCGCCAAGAATTTCTACGTCTCCCCCTTTTCCGACCCCAACGACGCCTTCCATTTCCGCATCGCCCAGCCGGGCGAAAAGTGGCACGTATCCATCAACAACCTCACCGAAGGCAAGCCCACCCTCCTCTCCTCCATCACCGGCGACCGCCGCGACCTCACCACCTCCCGCCTCGCGCTGTATGCGGTGAAATACCCGCTCATCTCCCTCTCCATCATCTTCCGCATCCACCTTCACGCCCTCCTCCTCTTCCTGAAAAAAATCCCCCACTTCCCGAAGTCAACACCCATCAAATTCTAAACACAAAATCCTAAATCCGAATAAAGATTTTACCGCATAGGCGCGAAGGTCACGAAGGGTCGCAAAGTTGGGGTTGAGTTTGTTTGAACCGCCAAGCTCGCCAAGTAAGATAAGTCTTTTGTGATGATGGAAATATTACACAGAGATATTGATCTTTAATTTCAGGTTCATGATTCAAATTTTTCTCTCTGCGACCCTTTGCGACCTTCGCGCCTTTGCGGTAAATAATTCCCACACCAAACCTCTCCCACTTCTCACTCGGCACTTCACACTCATACCCATGAACCCCGTCCATTCTGAACTCTGCGACCCTCCGCGAACTTTGCGCCTCTGCGGTGAAAAATCCTCCACCCTCCCCGAGCGCCTCGTCCTCTCCCTCCTCCGCAAATTCCCCCAAGGCGGCCTCGCCCTCACCTACCCCGATAGCAAGAGCCTTCACTTCGGCGAAACCGGCGCGCCCATCACCGCCCGCATCACCCTCAACAACCCCGCGGAATTCTACAAACGCTGCGCTTTCTACGGCAACATCGGCATGGGCGAGGCCTACACCGACGGCATCTGGGACACCCCCGACATCGCCGCCGTGATCTCATGGTTCGCCATGAACATGACCGCCCTCCAGGGCGACGCATCCGATTCCTCCACCCTCCCCGGCGTGAACCTGCTCAAGATCGTCAACTGGTTCCGCCACCTCAAGCGCTCCAACACCGTCGAGACCTCACGCCGCAACATCGCCGAGCACTACGATCTCGGCAACGAGTTCTACTCCCTCTGGCTCGATGAAACCATGACCTACTCCTCCGCGAAATTCACCCCGGAGACCAAAACCCTGGCCGAAGCGCAGACCGAGAAATACGACGCCCTCTGCCGGAAGCTGAAACTCAAACCCACCGACCACGTCCTCGAAATCGGCTGCGGCTGGGGCGGCTTCTCCCACCACGCCGCGCAGAACTACGGCTGCAAGGTCACCGCCGTCACCATCTCCGAAGCCCAGGCCGCCTACGCCCAAGCCCGCATCGAAAAGGCCGGCCTCTCCGACCTCGTCGAGATCCGCATCCAGGACTACCGCCACATCACCGGGAAATTCGATAAAGTCGCCTCCATCGAAATGCTCGAAGCCGTCGGCCACAAATTCCACGAATCCTTCTTCGCGAAGTGCCAGGAAGTCCTCACCCCCCACGGACTACTGGGAGTGCAGTACATCACCGTCCCCGACAACCGCTACCAATCTCTCACCAAGGGCGTCGATTGGATCCAGAAAGTCATCTTCCCCGGCTCCCTCCTGCTCTCCGTCGGCCGCGTCAACGAGGCGATCAACAAGACCGGCAACATGTTCCTCCACCACCTCGAGGATCTCGGCCTCGACTACGCCCGCACCCTCGCCACCTGGCACGAAACTTTTAACGCCAAGCTCGACCAAATCCGCCCCCTCGGCTTCGACGAACCCTTCATCCGCACCTGGAACTACTACCTGAAATACTGCGAGGCCGGCTTCGCCACCCGCAACATCTCCGTCGTCCAAGCCATCTACACGCGGCCGAACAACGTGAAACTCTAAGTTTTAAACTTTAAACCTCAAAAAGACTCTCCATCTCCGCGCCCCTCTGCGACCTCTGCGCCTCCGCGGTGAACAAATCTTCCTCTTCCTTGAAGTTTGAAATTTAAAGTTTGAAGTTTATGACCCCATCCCGCCTCCAACGCTGGGTCATCTGTCCCATCGCCAACCAGCTCCGGCAGGGCACCAGCCCGGAGAATCTCGCATGGAGTGTCTCCCTCGGCCTAACGCTCGGGATCTTTCCCATCAAGGGTTTCACCTCGCTGGTTTGCTTCATCGTCGGCCACTTGTTTCGCCTCAACCAGCCCGTCCTGCACCTCTTCAAGACCTTCACTTACCCCCGAATGACTCTACGGCTTCTCGGCCGCCAAGACCGATGAACTCAAGCGCATCGTCAAACCCTGAACCCTTCTCTTGCGGATGTGGATCGTGGGAAACGTGGTTCATTTTCCTCTTCAGCATCATAAAGTGATCGAGAAAATCAGCTAACATATCCCGCGTGGCTGGATCCGAAACACCGATCGTCCGTAATCCGTGTTTAGACCTGTACCAAACCACGCTGAACCGCGAGAATTGCCGCTTCGGTGCGGGTTTCCACGCCGAGTTTTGCTAGGATGTTACGGACATGCGCTTTGACAGTGAATTCATTGGCTGCGAGGACACGGGCGATGTCCTTGTTGGATAGTCCGCGGGCAACGAGTGCCAGGATTTCCAACTCACGGACTGTGAGCGCTTGGAAGGCGGCTCGCTCGGCGAGGCGTTCCGCTACGGCAGGTGGCAGATACTGGCGACCCTCAATCACTGCGCGAACAGCAGCTTCGAGTTGAATACTGG
>CAMCXJ010000010.1 GCA_945883455.1 Prosthecobacter debontii | reverse complement strand
CCTTCACGGAAGCCGGCAGGGCAAGTATTTGCTTCATGTGCTGGTTGCTCGAACTCCCTCGTTCAAGCTTCTATGCACTCATCCATCCTTCACATTTCTGCCAGATCGGTGGGAGCGATCAAGATCCATTTACTGATTCAAATCGCTCCACCCCACGCCCCCCAAATCCCCTTTCCAGATCCGTGAAGCCTTTTGTTTAAAAGGAAGGAGATAGTTTGTCTGATACTGTGTGATTCCTATATCCGATCCGTGGTCAAAGAGAAAGGTCAATTTTGAATAAACTGCCAGGCATACATCAAGTATGCAGATGAAATTATGAGGACGTAACAAGGGTGTGTGCGGATGAAGTTCGAGATAAACAAAGGGATTTGAGTTGAGATAAGTTCACTTTTTGGTGGTGCAGGTGGAGATGAAAACGCGGCGGGATTTGGGGCAGGTTTTTGAATCTGCTCCGCCACGAGGAAGCACCCCGCTTTACCCCCCGCCCGGCCGTTCCGCTTGCTCTTTTAACGGCCTCCTGTGCAATCTCCCTTACGCGCCGGATGGGGAAACGCATATTTAGAAAAATCCTCGGAATTTTAATGCGATTGTCCTGCCTCGCCGCGCCTTAGGGCTTGCGCCGATACCACGTAAACCATATTAATCTGCTCCTGCCAGCTCCCGTAGTTCAACGGATAGAACAAGGGTTTCCTAAACCTTAGATTCAGGTTCGATTCCTGACGGGAGCATTTCCTTCTTCAGAACTGATTTTTCCCGAATTTTATCCGTGATTTACGCCTGCATGATTCGCTACACGATCCTTCCTATCCTAACGTTTGTTTGTGTTTCTTGTGGGGTCAAAAGCCCGCCTGCGGATACGACCTCACCACGAGCACGCATTTTGAGGACTGATGTATCTCAACAGCCTGTACGCGTGGAGATCTCACTATCTTCGATGACCGCGCAGTTACTGCAGGGAGAGGGAACTTTACTGGCTGAGATGGATGTATCCACGGGCGAGGCCGGACATCACACCCCAAAAGGCAACTTCCGGATAACCGAGAAAATGCTGCTCAAACGCTCAAATCTTTACGGTCAGTATGTGAAAAAAGACACCTGTGAAGTGGTGGTGGCGCGGCATTGGGAACATAAGGGTCCCAAGCCCGCTGGCACGGTGTATCAGGGACTTGCAATGCCCTACTGGATGCGGCTAACAGCGGGTGGCGTGGGGATGCACGTCGGGCAGTTCTCACGTGGGGTGACTACGAGTAAAGGCTGCATCCGTTGTCCCGAGTCTGCGCAGATCTTTTTTTACGAACATTGCCGCGTCGGTACGCCGGTTAGAATTCATAGCGGACCACACGGCATACCTTCAGCCTTTGGTGAATCACCGGAGGATCTAAGTGCGGACAAGGGTGGACGGAATTCTATTCTCCCTCTATTTTGACGACCATGCGTTTCTCGATATCATCGAGAACGGGCTTCGAGTAGAGCATGAGGGGATGGAGGATGACGGGGTGGGAATGGTTTTCGGCGCGTTTCCAGACGGAGGACTCGGTGGGAAGGATGATGAGATCCATAGGGGTGCGGTAGGAAACGATGGGGATGTCCCCAAGGCGGTCTTCAGTGGCCTCTAGGTCTTTCAGGAATGGGCTGCCGGGCCGCATCTGGCGAGCGCCCTTGCCGGGGTAGGCGTAGGCCATGTTTGTGCCGTGGTGGGGGGACGAGACGGTGATGAACGTGTCGCAGCGTTCGGCGCCGCCGAGGTTCTGCAGGTAATACCGGGAAACGAGGCCGCCCATGCTGAAGCCTACTATTGCAAAGCGGTCAGTCGGGCCGAATTCCTTGTTGATCTCCGCCTTGAGGCTCTCGGCGAGCTGTTCGATACCGTCGCGGGCATCGTTCGGCTTGAGCTGCGGGACGTGGCATTGGATCCCATGGTTTACCAAACGGAGGCGAAGGGATTCGAAGGAAACACCATCTTCAAGGATGCCGTGAACAAGCACCACTTTTTCGTATCGCGGCTGGCAGGAGAGCTGGGGTTGGCAGGAAACGGCAGTGGCGAAGACCCCAGTGAAGAGTTGGAAAAAACGTGCAGTCATGGGAAATTTTAAACTTTAAACTTTAAGTTTCAAGGAAGAGGCGGGCAGCGGCGCATGATCTCAGGTTGAAAGTTGAAATTGGGAGGTTAGCCCGGGGGCCAGGTGAGTTGACGGCCGCCGAGTAGGTGGACGTGGAGGTGCGGGACGGTCTCGCCGCCATGCGGGCCGTTGTTGATCACCACGCGGAAGCCGTTTTCCGACAGGCCGAGGTCAGAGGCGATTTTTGCGGCGGTGAGAAGCAGGTGGCCGAGAAGTGCCTGATCCCCGGGTTCCGCCTCGCCGACGCGGGGGATGGGTTTGTTGGGGACGATCAGGATGTGAACCGGTGCTTGCGGGGAAATGTCGCGGAAGGCGAAGCATTGCTCGTCGCGGTAAATCACATCGGCGGGGATCTCTCCGTCGCGGATTTTCTCAAAAATTGTCTTCAAAGCGGCAGAGTTCTAGCAAGAGCGGGGCTTTCCAGCAAACCCGAAAAATTCCGGCAGCGGGCGATTCCCGCTCATCCGCCTTGCGCGGGATGCGCTCTATGGACTAATAAAGTTCGTGCCGAAATCAAACAGCCGTAGCTCCGGAGCGGGCGGGTGGAAGACCACCCTGCTGCGCGGGTTGCTGATCTGTGCGGGTTCCGTGACGATCTTGCTGCCCGCCTGGCTGCCGAACCGCCCGGGCGCACCGCTGGAGCGGGGGACGGTGGAACTGATGCAGGCCGGGCTGCTCGCGGCGGCCACCGTGGTGATGGCCGGCGCAATGGCACACTCGGGGCCCCGCCGCGCCGTGTGCCGGGTGCTGGCGTTCGGGCTGGCGGCGGCGCTGGTCGGCGAGTTGGAGGATTTTATCTCCGGTATCCTGAAATGGCCGTTTCCCGATGCATGGGTGATCGGCGCGTTGCTCGGCGCGGCGCTCATCACGATCATCCGTCACCGCTGGGTGATGCTGCGTTTTTTTGAAACGATGGGTCACCACGCGGGAGCTGGCCTTATCGCGGCGGCGTTGCTGATTCTCTATGTTTTTAATCGCGTGATCGGCGCACCGCAGTTCTGGGAGGCTACCTTAGGTGATACGTTTTCCCCAGAGATCCCGCGTATCTGTAAAAGCTATCTGGAGCTGCTCGCCTGTTACTTCGTGTTCGTCGGCTCGGTCGGCATCGCGATCACCCTCGGTAGGCGGGAGGAGCTGAACTAGGATGGAAGCCGGATTCGTTAAAAAAGCGAAGTGGCGGGTGGAGGCGTGGGCGCACTCAGCCGTCGCCGCCTTGTTCCGGCAGTTGGCCGCTGAGACGGTCTTCGCGGTTGGCGAATGCCTTGGACGCGTGATCTGGCCTTTCATGAAAGTGCGGCGCAACACGATCGCCCGGAACCTGAGGATCGTCGGCGCGGTGGGCGCGGAGGGAAGCGAAAGCGCGGCGAGGGAATCGTTCATCCGCACCGTGGCGAACCTGATGTGCTCGTCCGTTTCCGCGAACATGCGCGGCGAGGATATCGGCGAGGTTCTTGAGGTGGAGAATCCGGAGCTGCTGGCGGAGGCGGCGGCACAAGGCAAGGGCGTGATGTTGCTACTGGCACACATGGGAAACTGGGAACTTCTCACCCGCCTTCACCGGACCTTTCCCGAAGGCGTGAAAATCGGCGGTTTCTATCGCCCGCTGAACAACCCCATCCTCAACGAGCGAGTTCTCCGGGAACGGCAGGCGGATGGTGCGCGTATGTTTTCGAAACGGGACAGCCTCCACCATGTCAGCGGTTTCCTCCGTGAAAACGGGGTCGTTGGCATCCTCGCCGATCAACGCGTCGGCTGGCAGGGCGAGCTGGTGCCATTTTTCGGAAGGCTGACCCGTGCCAGCCCGGTGCCGAGCCTGTTGGCGCGGCGCTGCAAGAGCGAGGTGCTAGCCCTGTCGTTCCGAACCGTCGCGCCCGGGAAATGGAGCGCACGCTACCACGCCGTGGAAAAACCCCATACCACCGCGAACTGCATGGCGGCGCTGGAGAAAGCGATGCGAGTTTCCCTGATCGATGTATTCTGGATGCAGGAGCGCTGGAAATTGTATATTGGGAAAAAGGCAACGCCGGTCAAATGGCTCGGCGATCCCGGTGTTCGCGGCGAAAAGCCTCACCGCATCCTGATCTGGGCGAAGGAGAGCGAAAAGGATCTGCCGCTACCTCCCGCATGCCTGCATCCCGATATCGTGCACGAATACGCCGTCGGGAAAGCGGTGGACGCGCTGGAGGCGATCAACAAATCCCAAACCCTGCCCGTCGATTACATCCTGACCTTCTCGAAACATCCCGGTCTCCGCGAGAAAGCCCGCGAATTGGGCATCCGGGTCTATCCCGTTTCTTATTTCTCAGGATAGCTCGCCGGTCACTTGCTGCGTCGTCTTGAAATGTAGCTTGGCAAATTTCCCGAGGACTTCGGGGCCATGCGCAGCGACGAGCTTTTTCCCTGCATCCACCACCAGTGAGGAGCAGCCGAGCGGGATTGTGAAGCCCGCCTTTTTCGTGGCGGCGTCCATCCAGTCGATGAAACGCTCGCGCGCCAGGATCGAGGCGGCGGCGACGGCGGTATCGGATTCGCCCTTGGTGCGCTGATCGAGTTTGAGGGAAATGTTTTTCCGCTTCAGCGCGGTCTGCAGGACATCAGCGCGCGCGAACTGATCGGAAAGGGCGCGGGGGCAATCCGGTTTCTTTTTCGCGAGTTCCTCGATCACGGTGGCATGTCCCC
Organism: Prosthecobacter debontii; assembly: GCA_945883455.1. Taxonomy (GTDB): domain Bacteria; phylum Verrucomicrobiota; class Verrucomicrobiia; order Verrucomicrobiales; family Akkermansiaceae; genus Luteolibacter. The sequence goes on along the minus strand of CAMCXJ010000010.1, from coordinate 19,829 downwards.
AAGCGAGCATGCGGTTGAGGTTCTTGAAGGTGGCGTAGAGCTCATTGTATCTCTCCGGGCGCAGGGCGATCACATCATAGGCGATGCCGGGCGTGGCCTTGATGGCCGCCGCGAGCTTGCGGATCGCAGCGGGCGTGGTGACGCGTTTCGAATCCATCACCCCGCTCTTGATCAGATGCCGCGTGATTTCCGCATCGGTGTAAACCCCGGCGATGCACAGCGGCCCGAAGAAATCGCCCTTGCCGCTCTCGTCGATCCCGAAGTGCGGCGCGAAATGTTCCGGGTCGGCGATTTCCTCGTAGCCGAGCTTCGCCTCGCCCGTGACCTGCGGCTCCAGCGTGAAGCGGATGAAGTCCTCGGTGTCCTTGCCCTGGATCAAGACCTTCGGCCCCTTCGCATATACGCTGACGTTGAGCTTGCCCTTCTTTGCTGCGAAAATCGTATGTTCCTTCGGCACAAACTCGAAGCCCTGCTCCTCCAGCGCGGCCCGGAGTTTCCCGACCTGGTCGGCGTTGAGCGGAGCGGTGTGCGAGGTCATCTGGCAGGTTTTTACGTGGTTCTTTCGCGCGAGGCGAGTCATTCGCGGGCATACATCCGGGAAAAGATGAATCCCATCCCTCGCCAGCCGCTTGCTTAGAAAAGCAAAGCCACCGCTTGAAACACGATCGCAAACAGAACCAGTTCCAACGCGCCGAGGGCGAGCAGACGGTTCATCCGCTCATCAGGCGGGAGGGTGAGGACACCCCAGATGATGCGCATGCCGATCACCAAGACCGGCAGGCTGGCGAGGCCAAAAAGCGGATAACCCATTGCCAACCAGGCGACGCCGAGAAACGCCGCGCCCTTGATTTCCAGCCAGATCACTGCCGCCGCCAGCTTCGGCCCAAACCGGACTGCGAGGGTGCGTTTCCCGACCAGCGCGTCGCCTTCGCGGTCGCGGAAATTGTTCACGGAGATCAGCACCGCGGAGAGCAGGCCGATCTGACCGCCTAACAGAACCGCCTCCCGCGGCCATGCTCCCGTCTGGACGAACACCGTGCCCATGACTGCCAGCAGGCCGAAAAAAAGGATCACGAAAATTTCCCCCAGCCCACGGTAGGCCAGCGGAAACGGCCCGCCGGTGTAGCCGTAGGCGAGGAACAGCGACGGCAGGCCGATCGCAAGCATTGGCCAGCCCCGCTCGATCACGAGGAACGCGCCGAAGAACACCGCTCCCGCCAGAAACACAAGACCCAGCCCCATGACCTGCGCGAAGGACATCTCGCCGGTTCCCGTCAACCGCCTGGGCCCCGTCCGCAGGGCTCCGTCCGCGCCGTTTTTTCCGTCCACCGCATCGTTAAAAAAATTCGTGGCCACCTGCACACACAGAGCTCCGAGAAGAGTGCAGATCCAAAGCCATGCGTCGAACTCTCCGGAAAGCTCCCAGGCAAGCACCCCTCCCGCCCACACCGGCACCACGCCCGCTGCAAGGGTTTTCGGCCTCGCTCCGGAGGCTACCGCTTTGAAAAAAGATGGGGATATCATCGGTTGATCGGCTTTGATTTTCTTCACAAACGGAAGCACACAAATCCTTCCGAGGAAACTCACTCCGAAAACTGATCTTGTGAAAGACAATGTCCTTAGCGCACGATTTTTTTCTTTTAAGAAAGGCAGCTCGACCGGGATTTGCGCATGGACGCAGCGTAGTTCCTCCCCCACATTCATGGGAGTATGTTTTCCACACCTCTTTACGCCACCAGCCCGCTGATTTTCGCCGTGCTACTCGCCGCCCCATTCGCCTCCGCCGCGCCGCAAGGGAAGATGGGGAAACCCGATTTCACCAAGGGCGATCCCGTCCCCGTCGGCGCGAGCCAAGACTGGAACCTCGGAGCGACCGGCGCCCGCGGCTGGATCTTCTCCGATAAATTTGTGACCACCGATGCCCGCCAGATTTACGTCACGAAAATCGATTCCGGTTCACCGGCGGATGGACCGCTCGCCGCCGGCGATGTGATCCTCGGGGTCGGCGGGAAAGAGTTTTCCTATGATCCGCGCACCGAGTTCGGCAAGGCCCTGACAGCGGCGGAGGCGGGCGATGGTAGCCTTTCCCTAATCCGCTGGCGGGCGGAGAAAAAAGAGACGGTGACCGTGAAAATTTTCGCTCCCGGAAGATATTCGGCGACGGCGCCCTACGATTGTCCGAAGTCGAAGCTCATTTTTGAAAAGGGTTGCGAGGCGCTGGCGAAATTCATGGCCACCGGCGCGAGCAAGAAACAGAACCCCATCCCGCGCGCGCTCAACGCCCTCGCCCTGCTCTCATCCGGCGATGACAGATACCTCCCGCTCGTGAAAGAAGAGGTGAAGTGGGCCTCGGAGTTTACCACCGAGTCGATGGCGACATGGTATTATGGCTACCTGATGTTGCTGGTTTCCGAATACACTCTGGCCACCAGCGACGAGTCCTTTCTTCCCGGCCAACGGCGCATTGCGATGGAGTCCGCCAAAGGGCAAAGTGCCGTCGGATCATGGGGCCACAAGTTCGCGGCGCCGATCGGGCGTCTTTTCGGCTACGGCATGATGAACTCGCCGGGCATCGTGCTGACCACCGCCCTCGCCCTCGCGCGGCAAGCGGGCGTGAAAGATCCCGAGGTGGCAGATGCCATCGAGCGCAGCGCGAAACTCCTGCGTTTTTACTCCGGCAAGGGCGCGATCCCATACGGCGACCACGTAGAGTGGATGCAGACCCACGAAGACAACGGCAAATGCGGCATGGCGGCTGTGCTTTTTTCCCTGCTTGGTGAAAAGGAGCACGCGGAGTTTTTCGCGCGGATGAGCCTCGCCTCTCACGGTGCGGAGCGCGATGGCGGGCACACCGGAAACTATTTTAACCTCACCTGGGCGCTGCCCGCCGTGGCGCTCTCCGGTCCGCAGGCAACGGGGGCATGGATGAAAGAGTTTGGGGCGTGGTATTTCGATCTCGCACGCCGCCCGGACGGCACTTTCACCCACCTCGGCCCGCCTCAGATGAAGTCGGACAGCTACCGAAACTGGGACGCCACCGGTGCCTATCTCCTGGCCTACGCGGCCCCGCTGAAACACATCCGCCTCACCGGGAAAAAGCCCTCCGGCATCCCGCAGCTCAACGCCACGCAAGCACAGGCTGTGGTTCTCGATGGCCGCGGCTGGGACAACAAGAACCGCAACGACGCCTACGACGCCCTCTCGCCGGACCAGCTTCTCGAATCACTTGGGAGCTGGTCTCCCATCGTCCGCGACCGCGCCGCGATGACGCTCGCACGCCGCAAGAACGTGGAAATGGTTCCCCTTGTGGAAATGCTTTCCTCGCCCGATCTCAACGCAAGCTACGGAGCGTGCCAAGCGCTCGCCTACCTGAAATCTGAAGATGCCGTTTCCGTGCTCCACGGGCTTTTGGACCATGAAGATATGTGGCTGCGCGTCAAGGCTGCGGAAGCCCTCGCCGCCATCGGCACACCCGCCGCGCAAGCCCTGCCGAAGCTCCTCGGGATGCTCGCCAAGGGGCCTTCGAAAAATGACCCGCGCGGCATGGAGCAACGCTACCTCTGCTTCGCGGTGTTCGGCACCATGCTGAAAAAATCCATCGCTGGCGTTGATCCCGATCTCCTCCGCAAAGCCGTCGCCGCCGGGCTTCGCAACCAGGACGGCCGCGCGCGCGGCACGATTGGCGGCGTTTACGGACAATTCAGCTATGAGGAAATCAAGCCGCTCCTTCCCGCCATCCAAGCGGCGATCGTGACCCCCGCACCCAGCGGCGAAATGTTCGCAGCCGGCATCCGTCTCTCCGGCCTAGAGCTTTTCGCGAAACACCGCATCCGCGAGGGTATTCCCCTTTGCATTGATGTGATAGAGATCGATAAATGGGGCAAAGACAAACGTATCCCCAAATGCTTCGATGCGCTCGAAGCCTATGGCTCCGCCGCAAAATCCGAGCTGCCCCGCCTCCGACAGCTTGATAAAGATTTATCAACGCATAAAGAGGCAAAGAACCTCGTGCCTTTCGTCGAGCGCACGCAAGCTCTAATCAAAAAATTGGAGAGCACCACCGAAACCATCGAGCTACGCAGCATCCATAACTGAACCAAATATCATGAATAAATTTTCCTATCTCCTCTGCCTCATCGCCCTCTCCCAACCCATCTTTGCGGGGGATGCTGGACATGGAACAACCCGCGGTGTCATCAACATCGCGAACCTTGTTCGCCCCGCGGATGCCGTGACCCTGATCGGCGAGAAAGGCCACGAACTCATCCACGAAGAGGAAGGGAAGGAGACAAAATGGGTTTTCGCGGATGGCATCCTCACCGCCTCGCCCTTGTGGGACAGCTTGGTCACGAAGGAAAATTACCGTGATTTCCAGCTCCACGTGGAGTTCAACGTGAACAAGTCGAAGAAACCGGGCAATCGGGAGGGAGACGGCAACTCCGGCATCTACATCCAAAAGCGCTACGAACTGCAGATCCAGAATGCGCATGGGATTCCTGAAAAGGATTTCTCCGCGTCCTACGGCGGCAGCATCTACAAGCTCAAGAAGCCCGACCACCTCGTCGCCAAGCCCGCCGGCGAATGGCAGACCTACGACATCGTGTTCCGCTCCGCCCGTTTCGACGGGGAGAAAAAAACCGAGGACGCGCGCATCACGGTCTATCAGAACGGCGAGCTGATCCACGACGACTTCGCCATCCCTCGCAAAACCGGTGCAGGAGCAGCGGAGGGCGCGGCGCCGGGCGTGATCAAATTCCAAGGTCATCACAACCCCGTAAAATTCCGCAACACCTGGATCAAAAAACTGTCCCTAGACTCTGCCACCCACAAGCCGTAAAAATTCCCGCCATCCGATGCATCTTCGCCCCCTCCCCTCTCTTGCTCTCCTGCTTTCCGGCGGATTCTGTTTCGCTGCGCCACCCGTCGTTCCCGGCCTGCACGGCAAGCATCCTCTCGGCGAGACGCAGACCGGCAGGCTGCTGATCGGAGAATTGCGTTGTGCCGCGTGTCATGAGGGCATGGACGCATCGAACATGAAGGAAGCGCCGGATCTCTCGAATGCCGGGGCACGGCTCACGCGGGATTACATGGAGAAATTCATCGCCGATCCCGCCGCCGTCCACCACGGCACGACCATGCCGAACGTTCTGGCTTCGGAGACCCCGGAAAAACGCGCGGCCATCGCCGGGGACATCGCCGCTTACCTTGCGTCGTTGAAAAACGGCCCCGCGCCGACGTTTCCGGAGGGCGAGATCGATCCCTACGATGGCAAGGAGATTTTCCACTCCGTCGGTTGTGTCGCCTGCCACTCGCCGCGCGACGAGGCTTACCGCGAGGTGCTGAAGGAAGGCGTCGTTACGCTCACTCACCTGCCCGGCAAGCACCTGCCCGCCGCGCTTGGCGAATACCTCCACGCCCCGCTCGAGATACGCCCCTCCGGCCGCATGCCCGATATGAAGCTCACTAAAATGGAGGCGCACTCGCTCGCCGCCTACCTTGAGGGAGAGAACAAATCGAAGCCCTCACCGCCCGCCGACACAGCGCGCATCAACGCCGGACGCAAAGCTTTCGAGGAGAACAACTGCACCGCTTGCCACCAACCGGAAGAGGATTCGAAGACCCCGCCGCTCGCCGCAAAACCATTTACCAAAATCGATCTAACAGGAGGTTGCCTTTCAGAGAAAACCGGCAAGGCGCCAGACTTTCAACTCAGCGCCGGGCAGCGGGATGCGATCCGCATGGCCTTGGAAAAAAGTGCCGAAAAAGTCGCCGCGCCCGACCGCGTGAACGCCCATCTCACCCGCCTGAACTGCATCGCCTGCCACGTCCGCGATGACTTCGGTGGCGTCTCGCCGAAGCTCGATGACTTTTTCCACTCCACTGAGGAATCTCTCGGCAACGACTCGCGCATCCCGCCGCCACTCACCCTCACCGGCGCGAAGCTGCGCCCCGAGTGGATGCGGAAAGTCCTCTACGACGGGGCGGTCGTCCGCCCCTACATGAAGACGCGCATGCCGCAGTTCGGCGAAGCGGGCTTGGCGGATCTCGCCGAGCTTTTCGCGGAAACCGACAAGCTGGAACCGCCGGTCGAGCTCGCCCCGCCGGGCCGCGAAGAACAGCCGCAGATGCGCGACGGCGCCCACACTCTACTAGGCGACCAAGGGCTCAACTGCATCGCCTGCCATAATTACAACGGCAAGCAATCGCCGGGCATGAAGGGCATCGATTTAATGACGACCTACGAGCGCCTCCAGCCGACGTGGTTTTACCAATACATGATCGCCCCCACCAAGTTCCGCCCAGGCATCATCATGCCGAGCTATTGGCCGGACGGAAAAGCCGTGCGCACCGACATCCTCGATGGCGATACCGACCGCCAGCTCCGCGCGCTGTGGGATAATTTTTCCCTCGGTCGCTCCGCCCGCGATCCTTCCGGTCTGCGCAGCGAACCGTCGAAACTCGTGGTGGCCGATAAAACCGTGACCTACCGCGGCCGCAGCGGCGTGGCCGGATACCGTGGCATCGCGGTCGGTCATCCCGGTGGCATGAACTTCGCGTTCAATGCGGAATACGGCTCGCTCACGGCCATCTGGAAAGGCGAGTTCGTCCGCGTCAACTGGCAGGGTCAGGGCGCGGGAGATTTCTCCCCACTCGTGCCGCACATCCAGCTCTCGCAGGACGTCGCGTTCCTGAAAGGCGCGGAGCCGCCTTCCGCCTGGCCGGCGCGCCCGGTCATCACGAAGGAAGCGCCGGTCAACCCCGACCCGCTCTACCCGCGCAACCACGGCTACGCCTTCCTCGGCTACTCGCTGGACACCGCGACACAGATCCCGACCTTGCGCTACCGTTGCGGCGAAACGCTGATCGAGGACACCACGAAGGCTTCGGCAAAATCCCTGGAGCGCACCTTCACATTCACCGCCCCCGCCGCCGATACCCTCTGGCTCCGTGCGTTGACCGGAGACATCAAGCAGGTTTCGGATTCCGTTTACGAAACCGCTGATCTCAGGATCACCGTCCCACTGAAAAGCGCCACCCTCCGCCCCATCGCCAGCGGCGGCATGGAGCTGCTCCTGAAAATCACCCTCCCGAAAGGGAAATCCAACGCCGCCCTCGGATATGAACTCCTTCGCTAAATTCAGATCGGGATTCGCGAATCGGCCGTCCCAATCATTCCACGCGGTTTCCGACGAGGGCGTCGGAAACAACACGCGAGGGCGCGTGTGCTCCCCAAAACTTTACCTTTCCCCATGAACTCCTCCGCTAAATTCCTCGCCATCGCATTCCTTTCCCTCCCCGCCGCCCATGCCGAGGAGGTAGGCGAGCGTTGGGGCACCGCCGACAAGGAACGTGAATATTACCCCATCGTGGATGTGCCGATTCCCAAGGAACTCGTCATCGAGGCGGGCGCGTTCGAGACCCTGCCGGACGGGCGCATCGCGGTCGGCACGCGGCATGGGGATGTCTATTTCGTCTCCGGCATCGACGACGCCAAGCCCCAACCGAAATACCACCTTTTCGCCTCCGGCCTTGATGAGATTTTCGGCCTCGCATGGAAGGACGGTGCGCTCTACGTCACGCACAGCGCGGAGCTGACCAAGCTCACCGACATCAACGGGGACGGAACGGCGGATCGCTACGATGTCGTTTCCGACGCGTGGGGCTACGGCACCTACCATGAGTATGCCTTCGGCTCGAAGCCCGATCCGCAGGGCAACCTTTACGTCGCGCTCGGCCTTTCCAGCTCCTACCACTCGCACCAGCTCTTCCGCGGCTGGGCGTTTAAGGTCACGCCGGAGGGCAAGAGCATCCCCATCGCCAGCGGACTGCGCAGCCCCGGCGGGATCGGCTTCAACGAGTCCGGTGCGCTGTTTTACATGGAGAGCCAGGGCCCGTGGAATCCCGCGTGCAGCCTGAAGCATATCAAGGAAGGCGGCTTCACCGGCCACCCCATCAGCTTCAATTGGTATGAGTATGCGCCGAACATGGGTAAGGCTCCCGAAGTCCCGAAATCCGGATCGAAGATCATCATCGAAAAAGAGCGCATCCCGCAGCTCGATCCCTACGCCGTTATTTTCCCTTACATCCGTATGGGCCGCTCTCTGTCCGGTTTTGTGGTCGATGAAACCGGCGGGAAATTCGGTCCCTTCGAGAACCAGATTTTCCTCGGCGATTACACGCAGTCCATCCTCGTCCGCGCCACCACCGAGCAAGTTAACGGCGTCTGGCAAGGCGCGTGTTATCCCTTCCGCGAAGGACTCTCCACCGGCATCCTCAACACCCATTTCACCCCGGCAGGAAACCTCATCTGCGGCGGCACGAACCGCGGCTGGCCCGTGCGCGGCCTGAAACCCTACGCCCTTGAGCGTCTCGCATGGAGCGGGAAAATGCCCTTCGAGATCGAGCGCGTCACGGTCACGCCCGATGGCTTCAACATCGCTTTCACGAAACCCGTTTCCGAAAAGGAAGGGGGCGAAACCGCATCGTATCAAGTCACCACCTTCACCCACAATTACGCCCAAGGCTACGGCGGCCCCGAAGTCGACCAGACCGCCCCCAACGTGAAGTCCGTGAAACTTTCCGAAGACGGCCTCACCGCCACCATCGCCCTCGACGCGATGACCAAAGGCCACGTCCACGAGTTTGATCTCCGCCACCTGCGCTCCCGCGATGGCGAGGATCTCCTCCACCGCCACGCGTATTACACCTTGAACGAAGTGCCCGCCGCCAACTGAACATCCGTCCATGATCAAGAAACTCCTCGCCCTCTTCCTCTTCCCCGTCATGGTCATGGCCGCTCATCCCGTCCCGGAAAGTCCGATGTGGCTGACCTATCCCGGCGGCGAAGGTCCGGGAAAAGGCAAGCACATCGTCCTGGTCTCCGCCGACCAGGAATACCGCGGCGAGCACTACATGCCGATGCTCGCCGGCATCCTTTCGAAACACCACGGCTTCGATTGCACCGTGCTGTTCGGTGTGAACGGGGAGGGCTTGGTCGATCCCACCGCGCCCGTCCATCCGGAAAAAGGCAAAGAGGCCGAGTTCAAGCCGCATCATATCCCCGGCACCGAACATCTCGCAAAGGCCGATGCCGTGATCCTCGCCATCCGCTTGCTTACCCTGCCGGACGACCAGCTCAAATATTTCGTCGATTACTTCGACTCCGGGAAACCCATCATCGCGCTGCGCACCTCGAATCACGGCTTCATCGGCAAGCTGCCCTATGAAATCGACGGCAAGAAGATCGGCATCGGCGAGATTGTCGGCGGCTCGTTCATGAACCACCACGGTGCGTGGCAGGCGGACTCAACGCGCGGCGACATCATCCCGGAAGTGAAAGGCCATCCCATCCTCACCGGCGTGAAGGACATCTGGGGCCTCACCGATGTTTACCGCACCTTTCCCGAAGGCGGCTCGCTGCCCGAGGGCTGCACCGCGCTGGTCATAGGGCAGCCGCTCATCGGCCGTGTCCAGGGCGGCGCGGACAATCCCGAGAAGGAGCCGCTGCCGGTCGTTTGGATCAAGGATTGGAAAACAACATCAGGCAAAGCCGCCCGCGTGCTGCATTGCACCATGGGCAGCGGCAAGGATTTCGAAAACCCCGGCCTGCGCCGCCTCGTGGTGAACGGAGCGTATTGGGGGCTGGGCATGGAGGAGAAAATTTCCGCCGAAAGCTCCGTGGGATACGCCTCGGAATACAAGCCGCTCTCCAGCGGGTTCCATTACGAGAAACTCGGCGTGAAACCCCGCCCGGTTTCGGATTTCCGCTGAACGCGCAAAAGCACGTTCCTTTGTCGCGGTTACGGCAGGTTTTGGAGCATTTTTTGCAAGACGCCTGACATGGGGGCGTATCGGCTCCACTGCGCATGATTTCCGGCCGCCCATCCATTTCGCTCCGCTCCGCCGCTTTTTCGATGGGCGTGGTGATGGCTGCGTCCGCTGAGACGGCCTTCAAAGTCGATCCCAAGGCCGCCGAGATCCTTTCGAACTATTGCACCGATTGCCACGAGGACGGCACGGAAAAGGGCGATATCCGCCTCGACAACCTCGAGGAGCTACCGCTGCAGGCGAGGCTCGACCTGATGAACCGCGCCCTTGAGCAGGTCTATCTGAAACAGATGCCGCCGAAGAAAAAAGACCAGCCCAGCGATCAGGAGCGAGAGGCGCTGGGCGAGTGGCTGTGGGAAACCCTGCACGCCCACAACGCCTCGAAACTGGAGGACAAGCTCCGCTACCCGTCCTACGGAAACTACGTCGATCACGAAAAACTCTTCAGCGGCGAGATCAAGGATCCCGCCTTCGCTCCCGCGCGGCGCTGGCTGGTGAGGCCGCAGATTTTCGATGCGCGGGTGCGTGAAATTTTCGGACTGGAGAGACACCAACGCAACGTCACCTTTCCGGGAATCACCAATCCCTTCTCCCTGCCGGACAACTCCGGCGTGCGCGACTACGACATCGGTTCCCTCGACGGCGGCACGCTGCTGGTGATGCTGACCAACGCCGAATACATCTCCGATCGCCAGATCCGCCCCGCGCGGGTGAAAAACGGCGAAATGGGCGCAAATGATTTCCCCGACCCGAAGGACAAGTTCATGCCGCGCACGGTGCCGTCGGAGTTCGAGAACATCATTTTCAAAAAGACCGAACCGACCGACGAGGAGCTTCTCGCGGCGATCGGGCGGCAGTTCCAAGCCGTGCTGAAACGCCCGCCTTCGGAAACGGATATGGCGAAATACCTCGGCCTCACCAAGGAGGCGATCGCCGCCGCCGGGAATTCCGAAGGCTTGCGCCAGATGCTGGTCTCGGTGCTGCTAGAGTCCGAGTTTCTCTACCGCATGGAATTCGGAGCGGGCGCACCCGACGAACACGGCCGCAAAATGCTCGCCCCGCTCGAGGCCGCCTACGCGATCGCCTACGCCATGGGCGACAACGCGCCCGACCCCTTGCTGTTGGAAGCGGCCGAGCAGGGACGGCTCGCCACCCGCGAGGATTTCAAACGCGAGGTCACAAGGCTATTGCAGGATCCCGCCCTGTTCCGTGGCGGCGTCGATGACTACATGTCGACGGGCAAGGTGACCTCCCATGTGGTCTCGCACCCGCGCATCGTCCGCTTCTTCCGCGAGTTTTTCGGATACCCGAACGCGACCAAGGTTTTCAAGGACGTCGACCGCGCCCTCAGGCAATACCAGAACGCCGACCGCGGCACCCTGGGGACGGCGGGGAGCCTTGTGGATGAGGCGGATCAGATCGTTTCCTATTATGTGGATCAGGACAAAAAGGTCTTCGAGAACATCCTCACCACGGAGAAATTCTTCGTGTTCGACAGGCCTGAAGCGGAAACAACCATCGCCAAATGGCACGAGGTTTGGGAGTTGCTGAAAGACACCGAGTGGAAAACGAATCCCGACAAGGTGCTCGAAGAGCACAAGGAGCTGCTGACCAAGACATTCCAGATCACTCCCGACAATAAGGCCAAAGGGCACGCCACCACGCTCACGAGATTGATGACCCACTTCGAGGCGCATTTCGGAAAAGGGCTCAACCCCTTCATCGTTTTCCCATGGGCGCACGGATATCATCACAACTATTCCCCGATGTATAACCTCCCGCCCGTCATGGGCACGGGCGGCTACCAGGAGGGCGCCCCCTATTTCAGCTACACGCCGGAGCAACCTTTCAAGCTGGAGAACCGCAAGGGCATCCTCACCCATCCCGCGTGGCTCATCGCCCACTCGCTCAACACCGAAAACGATCCCGTCCGGCGCGGGCGTTTCGTCCAGGAGAAACTCCTCGCCGGCCGCGTGCCCGATGTGCCGATCACCGTCGATGCCGTCGTGCCCGAGGATCACACGAAAACCCTGCGCCAGCGCCTCGACAAGGTGACGATGCACCAGCAGGAGTGCTGGAAATGCCACGAATACATGAACCCGCTCGGCCTGCCCTTCGAGATGTACGACGACTTCGGGCGCTTCCGCATCGACGAACCCATCGAGCATCCGGAAAACGTGATCGGGAAGCAGCTCAAGTATTTCAATGTCTACAAAACCCTCCCCGTCGATACCCGCGGCGAGCTGCGCGGCACGGGCGATCCGGCGCTTGATGGCGAAGTGAAGGACGCGCCGGATCTCATCGACCGCTTGGCGAAATCCACCCGCACGCGCCAATCCATCATCCGGCACGCATTCCGCTTCTACATGGGCCGCAACGAGACCCTTTCCGATTCCAAGACGCTGATTGACGCGGACAACGCCTACGTGTCCAGTGGAGGCAGCTTCAAGGCCGTCATCCTCTCCCTTCTCACTTCCGATTCCTTCATCTACCGGAAATAACCAACATCATGAACAACCGACGCGAATTCATCCGCAACGCCTTCCTCGCAATGGGCGGCCTCTCCATGCCCGGCATGATGCCACGGCTCCACGCCGCGCAGACGGCCTCCGGACTTTCGGGAAAACCCCCGATGCGTTTCATCTTCATGCACCGCGGTAACGGGCTTTTCCCCAAGGTGATGGTGCCGCCGTCCTTCGGCACCGACCTCATGGAGAAGGAAAATAAGAAACTCCCCTACGAGGCGGATCTCGATTCCCACACCCTTCCCGAGTGGATGGGTCCGCTGGCGGATCACAAGGAAAACCTCACCATCCTCCAGGGACTCTCCGGGAAAATGTGCACGGTCGGCCATCACGGCTGGTGCTCGGCGCTGGGCGTTTACAAGGCCAACGAGCGCAACAGCTCAATCAAATGGGCCACGGTCGATTTCGAGCTCGCGAAGCTTTTCCCTTCCCCGCTGGAGCACATCGAGCTCGCCTGCTTCCCCACCGGCGGCGGCAACCCGCGCGGCGGCCTCAACGGCATCGCCAAGGGCTTCTCCGCCCGCGGCCCGCAGCAGCCGAACTACGCCTTCGGCGGCCCCGGCATCGCGGTGGATGAAATTTTCAAATCCGTCGCCACCGACAAGAACGAGCAGATCCGCTACGAGCTCCAGCGCAAGGTTCTGGAGTTCGCGGCCGGAACCGAAACCGAACTGGCGCGCCACGTCGCGGGCATCGAGCGGAGAAAGGTCAGCAACTACGCGGAATCCATCGAGGGGATCCGCGAACGCAACCGCAAGATCGACATGATGACGGACATCGTCCGCCAGCACGTGCCGAAACTGGAGAGCAAATATCTCAACAACGACATGGACACCTTCACCCGCCAGGTGGGCCACACGGAGGTGCTGCTTTCCTCGCTGATCTCCGGCCTCACGAATGTGGTCGCTTTCACTGTCGATGAACTGGGCCACGACTACACCGGCATCACCGGCATCGAGAACGAGAAGGTCAACATGCACGACATCGGCCACGGCAAGCCCGTCAAGGACGTCGCCGCCGAGGAAGTCCGCCGCCGCACCGAAGTCCACCACATGGAACTCGTGAACCGCATCGTCACCCGCCTGAAAAGCGTCCCGGAAGGCGACGGCACGATGTTCGACAACACGATGATCTGCTATTTCCCCTCCTCCGGCGAAACGCACCACGCCCACGGCTTCGAATTCCCGTTCCTGATCATGGCCGGCGACAACACCCCGATGAACCTCGGCCGCCGCTACATCCGCCTGCCGTATTGGGGCACCGAAGGCCACAAGACCCTCGGCAACTTCTACACCTCCATCCTCAACGCCAACGGCAACCCGATCAAACACTACGGCGATCTCGATCCGGGTCTCAAAGGAATCCAGACGGGAGCGATCAAGGAACTGCTCGCCTAAGATGAATCGCTTCGCCCGCACATTCGCAGCCTGCCTTCTCGTTTCCACCGCCGTCCGCGCGGAGGGAATGCCATTGATCGACTGCCACGTGCATCTCTTCGACATTGAGAGGAAAGAGGGCGTCACCTGGATCGCGGAAGACGACAAGGTCTTGCGCCGCTCCTTCCTTCCCGCGGATCACGAGCCGATCGCGAAGGCGAACGGCGTAACCGGCGTGGTGCTCGTCCAGGCCGGGCAGCACCTGCCAGACAACCAGTGGAACCTCGACATCACCGCTTCCAACAAATCGCTCTACCTCGGCGTGGTCGGAAACCTCTCGCTCGTCATCGGCACGCCGGAGTTCAAGCCGCTTTTCGAGAAACTCTGCGAAGACCCGCGCTATATCAGCTACCGGATATCAGGACGCACTCAGGAGAAAATGACGGATGCGTTTTTCGATGATCTCAAGCTCACCGCGTCGAAAGGCAAGGCCGTCGATTTCCTGCTCGGCGGCTACAGCCTTGCCGAAGTGGCGGAGATCGCCGCCCGCGTGCCGGAGCTGAGGATCATCGTGGATCACTTCGGCGGGGTCGCGCTCGACGGGAAACCGCTGCCTGCTGAATGGGTCGGATCCTTTCGCACCGTTGCAAAGCAGCCGAACGTGTTCTGCAAGGTGTCCGCGCTTTACGGACGCTTCAAGGAACAGCCCGCACCCAAGGAACTCGCACCCTATATGGAAGTGCTGGATCTCGCGTGGGAGTGCTTCGGCGAGGACAGGCTTGTCTTCGGCAGCGACTGGCCGGTCACTGAAAGGACGGGCGACTACGCCTCGGTGCTGCAGCTTACGCGGTCGTATTTCGACGCCAAGGGCCGCGGTGTTTCGGAAAAGCTTTTCTCAAAGAACGCCGCCGCGTTCTACCGCGTCGCCATCCCGGATTAGAGGAACCGCATTCCGGACTTGGCTTGGCGTGTCCCGTTGGCTTTAAGGATGCATGCAAGACAACTCCCACCAGACTCCCGCGCAAAAATTCGCCGGCATCCCCGCGACCGACGACATCGCCCGCCAGCTTTCCGGCATCCAATATCCGCTGCAGCTCAGCTTCAAGATCCTCGCGCTGGCCAGCCAGGCGAGCGTTACCGATGCGGCCGGAAAAACCGTGCTCTATACGAAGCAGAAGATGTTCAAGTTCCGCGAGCACGTGGAGATTTTCACCGACAACACACAGGCCACGCGGCTTGCGGAGATCAAGGCGGACAAGGTGATCGATTGGTCGGCGCGCTACTCATCGACGGATGCCTCCGGGCAGCCAATCGGATCCGTGGGACGCAAGGGATGGCGCTCGATCTGGCGTTCGCATTACGAGGTTTTCAACCCTGGCGACGCGGCTCCCGATTTCTCGATCCAGGAGGAAAACCCCGGAGCGAAGCTGATGGACAGCCTGCTCGGCGAGATCCCGATCGTCGGAATGGCCACCGGATACCTTTTCCACCCGCGCTATCTCGCAAGCCGCACGAACGGCCAGCCGGCCATGCGCCTTGAGAAAAAGGCCGCGTTTTTCGAAGGCCGCTTCGAGATCACCAAGGTCGGCGAGATGACTCCGCGCGAGGAACTCAACCTGATCCTCTCGTTCTTGATGCTCGTCATGCTCGAACGCGAACGGGGATAAGGAGAAAGACACAAGAAAAGAGATTGGGGAATTTGAAATTGGATCATTGGGTGAATCACTCCGCCAATAACCAACACCATTTATGGTTGTCCCCTGAGCATGGCCAGCACTTTACCGTGATCCAGGGTTGAGGCCTGTTGTTGGATCTGCGGCAGCAGTTTCTGGTGCAGCTGCTCCGCTTCGTGGCGCAGGTTTTGGAATGTTGCCTTCACATCGATCCCCGACCAGCTCCTGCCGTTCGCGTAGTAGCGCTGCGCAAGTTGTCCGATCGCCCATGTGCTCGCGAAGGAAAACGCCGAGCTGGTGATCTGATCGATTCCCTTTTTCGCGAAGCCGCCCGCCGTCTTTCCGAGGAACTGCTTGCCGAGCTTGCCCGCGAAGCCGCCGATCATTTTCCGCGCGAAACCTTCCACGACCTGCGAGGTCGCCCCGATGCCCGCGGCTCCCAAAAATTCAAGGAGCTGCATCTTGTCGAGGGAAACGCCGTGGTGCTTGCCGACGGAATTCACCAGTTTCATCTGCAGCGGGATGATCGCCATGGTGGAAAGGGTTTCGGGCAGCAGCTCGAGTGCGCCGTTCAGGATCGAATACTTGAGGATCACGGAATCCACCTCGGATTTCTTATCCACGGCGGCGGGCAGGGCCGGCGGGAGCGAAGGCAACATGGCGGGTGCTACCTCGTCGATGCCCGCTCCGGCCACCTCATCACCGGCGGCGACGATTTCCACCGCCTCGGTTTTGGCGATCCCGAGTTCACCGGCCAGGCTTCCCAGAAATTCCTTTTCCGCAGGACTGGTCACGCCGTCCGCTTCGCAAACTTTCACCGCCATCTCGTAGGCCAAGTGCTTCCACTCGGGCGCATCGAGCTTCGCCGCTTCCAACGCGACCGTTGTCCGCTTTAACAGGACTCTCTGATAGATTCCGGCGGCGTTGAACTCCGACGGCAGCAAGGTCTCGCCGATTTGTTTGAGTTCCTCGCGCTCGGCGTCCGCCTTTCCCCCGTCCGCAAACGCGGCCAGCAAACAGATCGAATACAGCGCCTCTTCGTTTCCTGAGGGTGAGGTGATTTCTGACATGCCGCGAAACTACCGAGATTTGCCATGTCCGCAAGCGGCGGATGTCGTGTGATTTTTTTCGGTCGGCGTGGCCTTGTGGGGGATTGCGGGAAAGTCTGGGGCGGTGCCCAAGCGCAACGGGGAGCACACGCGCCATCGCGTGTTGTTTTCGGCGCCCACGCCGGAAACGGGCCGGAATCACCCTGTGCGTTGGGATGGTATGGGAGCGCACGGTGCAAAGGGCGGCCGAACCGCGGGGGCGCGCTTCGGAACACGCGATGGCGCGTGTGCTCCCCGCCTGGAGAGCTTCGCTCTCCTGATGCGAATCCATCCACCGGAAAAAAATCACGCCCTGGCGGACTTTGGCTCCGACTTCGCGGTGGGCTTGGTTCGCCTTGTCCTCGCCGTTGATTTTCTCGCGACGCAGCTTGTCCTGCCCCTTCGCGACGATTTCCTTGGAGGGATCGGCATTCTGAATGACGAGGTAACAGGCGTAGCGCGACATCATCACGGTTTTCGCCGGTCGCTTGGCTCCTTTGCCGACTTCGATCATATCGGTGACGTCAACGAAATGATCCACTCCCCGTTTCCCTACGCGTTCTTAACCTTCTCCCAGGCCGCCGTCCATAGTGGCAGCTTGTCGCCGAGGTATCCGATGGGTTCGCATTTCGAGAAAACTTCGTCGGGCGGGAAAAGGATGGGGCTGCCACGGAAATCCTCGGTGAGGCTTTTGTAGGCAGCGGTGTTTGGCGCGCGGTAGCCGATCCATTCCATATTTTCCGCGGCCACCTCCGCATCGCAAAGGTGGTTGATGAAAGCGTGGGCGAGGTCGGCGTTTTTCGCGGATTTCGGGATGCAGAGATCATCGCAAGGGAAGGAAGCGCCTTCCTTCGGAATGACGATCTCGATGTCGCCGTTCTCTGCCTGAACGGCGATGAGGTCGCCGGCGTAGCCGTGGACGAGGTGGAACTCGCCGGATGCGATGCCGGACTTGTATTGTTCGTTCTCGAACTTCGCGATGTTCGTTTTCCATTCGATCGCGAGCGCGGCGGCGGCCTCGAGCTGCGCCGGTTCGGTGGAATTCAGGGAATGGCCGAGGGTTTTCAGCGCGGCTCCCAGCACTTCGCGCATGTCATCGAGCAGGGTGGCGCGGCCTTTCACATCGGCGCGGGAAAACAGGCCCCAGGTCGGCTCGGCGTCCGGCACTTTCGATTTTAGGTAGGCGACGCAGGTGGGGGCCATCATGTAGGGCGCGGAGAATTTCATCTCCGGATCGAGCGCGTGGGTGAGGTAAGTTTTGTCGATGTTCCCGAGGTTCGGGATCTTCGCGTGATCGAGCGGCTGGAGCAGGCCTTTCGATTCGAGCTGCTTCACGGCGTAGGAGGAAGGGACGAGGATATCGTAGCCGGTCGCGCCGGATTCGAGCTTCGCGATCATGGCCTCGTTGGAATCGAAGGTGTCGATCACCACCTCGCAGCCGTGGGCTTTCTCGAAAGCGGCTTTCGCTTCATCGCTGAGGTAATCGGCCCAGGTGAAAACGGTGAGCTTCGGCTTCGCGGATTTTCCCGAGCAGGATGGCAGGAAATTTGCGGCGAGCGCGGCGGATGAGGTGGCGATGAAATGGCGGCGTTTCATGATGGCTACCGGTTTACGGGACGCGTGAGGCGTTGGGAAGAGAATACGAGCAGGAAGGTGAAGAGCAGCATGAGGGTCGAGAGGGCGTTGATGACGGGCAGTTCCTTGCTTTTTTTGATCATCGAATAGACCAGCGTGGGCAGCGTGTCGGAGCCGGGGCCTTTGACGAAAAAGGTGACCACGTAGTCGTCGATGGATAGGGTGAAGGCGAGCAGCCCGCCTGCCAGGATGCCGGGAAAAAGGATGGGCAGGGTGATTTTCCGGAATGCCTGGAAACGTGTCGCGCCCAGGTCGCGGGCGGCCTCAACGATGTTCGGATCGAAATCCTGCAAGCGCGCCAGCACGACCAGCGTGACATAGCTGAGGCAGAACGTGATATGCGCGATGGTGACTGTAGCGAGGGAAAGGCTGACTCCCGCCGCGATGAAAAGCAGCAGCAATGACATGCCCATGAGGATGTCTGGCAGCACGAGCGGGACGTTCACCATCATCCGGTGCGCGTCCTGCAGCCGGGATTTGTAGCGGTGCAGCGCGAAGGCGGCGCAAGTGCCCAGCAGCATGGACGCGGAGGCGACGATGACCGCGACCTTGAGGGAATTGACGAGCGCGGCGAAGATGTCGTCCCGCTCGAACAGGCGCTCATACCATTTCAGCGTGAAGCCTTTCCACTCCGGACTGAAACGGGAGGAGTTGAACGACTTGGCCACCAGCGCCGCGATGGGCAGGTAGAAAAAGGCAAGTACGATGCCCGTAGTAACCAATGGGATGCGGGACGGCTTCATGCGGCTTTCTCCTTTCTCCGCAGAAACATCGGCGCGAGGACGAGCAGGGTCAGCGCGCAGGAAAGGGCGGCGGCCTGCGGGAGGTTGCGGTCGTTGAAATTCCGCTGCGCGATCTTATTTCCCAGCATCTGGCTGTCCGTGCCGCCCACCATGTCCGGGATCACGTAGGAGCCGAGCATGGGGATGAAGACGATGAGGATGGCGGTGACCAGCCCCTGGCGTATGCCCGGTAGGAACACGGAGCGGAAGGCGCGGAACGGCTTCGCACCCAGATCGCGGGCGGCGTCGAGCAGCGCGAAATCGAATTTCTCCGCCGCCGCGAAGATGGGCAGGATCGCGAAGGGCAGGTAGGTATAGACGCTGACGATGATGACGGCCGCGGAGTTCCCTAACAGCCGGTCGGAATCCCCGAGCAAGCCGATGGAGCGGAGCCCATTGGCGATCCCGCCCTCCGCGTGGAGGATCTGCTGCCATGAGAACACGCGGATCACGAAGTTCGTCCAGAATGGGATGATGATCAGGATTAGAATACGCGAACGCCACTTCGGCGGAAGCTTCGCGAGGTGCCACGCCACCGGTAGCGCCAGAGCAAGGCACAGCGCGGTGGTGACGAAGCTGATGGTCACCGTTCGCAACAGCAGGCTCGGATAGATGGGATCTTTCAGCGAACGGATCGCCTCCATGCTCCAGCCCTCGCCGATCCCACCTGCGGGAAGCGCCGGGCGGAAAGCGATGGCGAAAATGATCGCCACCGGAACAAACACGAACATCGCCAGCCAGAGGAAGCTGGGAGTCGTTGTAATCAGTTCCTGTTTGCGGGATTTCATTCCTCGTCCGGGAGTGTGAGCAGGGATTCGTCCTCCTCGCGGTATTGCTCGAGCAGGTAGCCGTCGTTGGCGTGCCAGCGGAGGTGGATCGTGTCGCCCCATTTCAGCGGGGTGTCGTCGAGCTGGTAGGTGCG